>JANOZI010000030.1:0-5400 GCA_031429375.1 Acidobacteriota bacterium
ATCGTGCAGGCGATGATTGCCTACGCCGAAGGCAAGCTCGGCGCGCAGGTGGTGCCGCTGCCGGAGGTGACGCGCATCATCGCCATCGGCTCGGATCGCATGATGAATGCGGTCCGCCTCGCGCGCCACGGCGCGCTGCAGCCGTACCTGTCGCCCAATCACATCGGCATCGGCAGCATCAACTCGCCGATGCAATGCATGATGAAGGAAGTGTGCGCGCAGTGCCTGCAGCGCCACGTCGATCCCGAGACCGGCCGCGAAGAGTTCATCTTCTCCTGTTACAACCAGGACCAGGAGCTCGATCGCGTCGACTTCAACAACCTGCAGGCCCGGCTCCGGCAGAACAGCGTGCAGGAAAAAATCTCGAACCTCTGGTTCGAGCACGTCCTCGATCAAGCCGAAGCCGAGCTCACGCATGTATAGCCGTTCCCTTGCCCTGAGCGAGTCCAGCGGCCGCGCAGCGACCGCCGGACGAGTCGAAGGGTGACATGCTGACGCCGGGATCGCGGATCGACGACCGCTACGAAATCGTCGAAACGCTCGGTTCCGGCGGGATGGGCCACGTCTACCGCGCCCGCCGGCTGCATCTCGGCGACGAGGTCGCCATCAAGGTGATGCAGGCCACGCACGACTCGGCGCCGGAGCTGCGCGAGCGCTTCCTGCGCGAAAGCCGCGCCTGCGCCCAGCTGCGCCACCCCAACATCGTCAGCCTCCTCGACTTCGGCTTCGACGCCGGCAAGCAGCCGTACATGGTGATGGAGCTGCTGAGCGGGCCGAGCCTGCGCGAAGAGATCCAGCTCGAGGCGCCGATGACGGCGGCACGGGTGGCGTCGATTCTTCGCGCCGTGGCCACGGCGCTGCAGCTCGCCCACGATCGCGGCATCACCCATCGTGACCTGAAGCCCGCGAACATCGTCTCGCACCGCTACGAATCGGGCGATCGGGTCTACAAGGTGATCGACTTCGGTCTTGCCGCGATGAAGACGCACAACGACGAGACCCGGTTGACCGATCCCGCGATGTTCCTGGGCACGCTCGCCTATGCCGCGCCGGAACAAATGCGCGGCGATGCGATTACGCCGGCCACCGACATTTACGCGCTGGCGATGATCGCGTACGAAATGCTGACCGGCGCGCTGCCGTTCGACGCGACCAATCGAGTGACGCTCATCAACCAGATGCTGACGACGGCGCCGACGAGGCCGGCGCTGCGTCGCAACGGATTGTCCGAGGCGATCGACGCCGCGGTGATGCGTGCGCTGGCGAAGGATCCGGCCGAGCGATGGCCGACCGTGCGGGAGTTTGCAGCGGCACTGGAAGAGGCGGGCAACCTGTCGAGCCCGTCGAACCACTCGAACCTGACGAACCTGACGAACCTGTCGAACCCGCCGAACCCGCCGAACCCGCCGAACCTGACGAACCCGGGCGAAGCGAGCTTGTTGGCGCGCTACGAGCTGGGTGGCCTGCTCGGCCGCGGGCGGTTGGGCAGCGTGATCTACCGCGGCACCCATCGCATGCTCGGCGTGCCGGTCGCCATTCGCGTGCTCAAGCGCGACGATCAGCCGCATTGGGATGCGGTGCGCGCGCGTTTTCTGCTCGAAGCCCGGACGCTGCAGGTGTCTCACCCCAGCCTCCTGCAGGTGCGCGACTTCGGCGAAGACGACCGTGCCGTCTATCTCGTCACCGATTTCATCGAGGGGCCCAACCTCCGCCAGGCGCTTGCCGAGACGGGCGGGTTCCCGTGGCCGCGGGCGGCGGGGCTACTCGGCCAGGCGCTCGGCGCCGTGTCGGCGCTGCACCGGAAGAACGGCTTCATCTCCGGCGTCAACCCCGACATGATTCGGTTGCATGCGGAGAGTAGAGGCGAGTCTTTAGACTCGCCTGACAGCGAGCGCATCGTGATGTCCACTGCGGGTATTCGCTCGGTGCAGGACGTGCTGGCCACGATGCGCGAGCAGGAGCTCCGCGGCCAGGAAGCGAGCGAGCTCGAGCTGCCCTACGTGCCGCCCGAAGTGTTGATGGGCGGCCCGCCGAACGTGCGCGCCGACGTGTTCACGATGGGTGTGCTCGCGTACCAGATGGTGACCGGCCGCACGCCGTTCCACGCGTCCTCGCTGCCGGAGCTGATCGGGCAGATGCTGCAGGCCGCGCCGGCGCCTCCGGCAACGCTCGGGAACATCCCGGTCCCGGCGAGCGATGCCATTCTGCGAGCGATTGATGCCAGGCCCGCCCATCGGTTCGACTCGGCCGATGCGTTTCGCCAGGCGCTATCTTTGTAGGGCGCCCCTTATGGGCTTTGTAGGGCACCCCTTTATGGGGTGCCGTAGCAACGATCAGCTCTACTTGAGCGCCAGCACCACGCGGCCGACCGTGAGGGCCGCTTCCAGCCGCACCGGCTTGAACGAGCCATCGGTGGCGAGCCACAGGACGCTGCCGGCGGCCACCGACTTCGAGCCTTCATAAATGCGCGGCGTGACACGCAGAGCCTGCACCGGCTGCCCTGATGCGTTCTTGACCGTTTCGGGCTGACCGATCGTCCACTTGACCTGGTACAACTTGCCGCTGTCGCTCACCGGCATGGCGAAGCTCTCACCCGCCTTCGGCGCGATCGTCCGCAGCGCGTAGATTGCCGACAGCAGGTCCTGCGTCGCCACGTCCAGCGCGACATCCTTCTGCACGTTCGAAGCGGTTTGCAGCTCGAACTGGCCGCGCTTGCGGGCGTGATCAAAGGTCGTGACCTTCGTGCGCTGGCGCCGGCCCTCGCGGCTATAGACCGAGCCGCGTTGCGGCAGCATCGAGAACGCGTCGATCAGCGTGTCGGCCTTGTAGTACAGCGTGTAGAGCTTCGAGATTACGCCCTGGGTTTGCGCCTCGGCAGTGACGTAGTAAGCGACGGAATTGTAAGACGGGCGCTTGGCGGCCACTTGCAGCGTGAGCGTGCCGGCGCTGACGTAGTTTGACCACGACACGTCATAGGCCAAGGTCTCGCCAACCGAGTACGGCACCCGCCGTTCCGCCCGCGCTGCGCCGGGTTTTGCCGATTGCGTGGTCACCGCTGTCGATGCGACCGCCACTGCGAGCGCGGCCGTCAGCGCCGCCGTCAGCGCGGCGCGGACGAGCGCGATCCTCATCACTGCCCGATGCATCGATCGACGATAGCACACGGTGCGACGCCGCGATCTTCGTTTGACTTCCACGCCAAACTGTTTCATCGTTGTTGGCGATCGATGTCTGAGTTGCCATTCGATCCGCCTCGCGGCTTGCCCTTCAAGGGTGAGACCGTCGTCTTCACTGGCAAACTGTGGTCCTTTGGTCGCAAGGACGCCGGTGCGATCGTCGAAGAGCTCGGCGGTAGCTGCGACGACGACGTCACCGTCCGCACCACGCTGCTCATCGTCGGCGCCGAAAGCCATCCCGGCGGAGCGCCGGATCTGTCGACGCTGCTCGACGACACCAGCACGCAGAACATGAAGCTCCGCCGCGTCGCGCAGATCAACGCCGAGACGCCCGGGCGGATCAAGGTGTTGAGCGAAGACGAATTCTGCCGGCTCACGGGCCGGCCCGCCATCGCGGAGCGCCGCACCCAGCATTACGGCCAGCGCGACGTCCTGGCGATGTACCCGGCGCTGCGCCTCGACCACCTTCATTACCTGGAGAAGTGGGGCTTCATCAAGCCGGCGTTCAAGAACAACGCCGACACGTTTTTCGGCTTCACCGATCTCACCGCGCTCCGCCAGCTCGCCGGCGAGCTGGCCAAGGGCCTGTCCTTCCGCGCCATCCTGAGGGATCTCCAGGCGTCGCGGGTCGGCCAGCTGGCGTTCGACTTCCGCCTCGACGCGCAGCCCGCGCGAATCATCGAGCTGAAGCGCAGGGTCGACAGCACCGGCACTGGCACCCGCACCGGCACCAACGCCTTAGGCGCCTCTGGCACCGCAGGCACCCCTGGCACCAGCAGCGGCGTAAGAGAACTGACCAGCGCCGAACAGTATTTCCTGATGGGATCGTTGTTGGACGATGGGACGCCGGAGCGGATGGACGAGGCGATCAAGGCCTACCGCCGCGCGCTGGACGAAGATCCGGATCTGGTGGCGGCGATCATCAACCTCGCCAACATCCGCTATTCACGCGACGAGCTGGCCGAGGCGCAGGCTCTTTACGAGCGCGCGATCCTGCTCGACAGCACCTACTTCGAGTCGCACTTCAACCTCGGCAACATTCACCACGATCACGGCCGCTACCTCGAGGCCGAAGCGTCGTACCGCGAAGCGCTCGTCCTCAACAGCGGTTACGCCGACGCGCATTTCTACCTCGCGGTCACGCTCGAAAAGATGGGACGTTCGTCGGAGGCGCGCGCCCACTGGCGCGCGTACGAACGGATCGCCCCCCACGGCGAGTGGGTCGAGCTGGCCAGGGAATTCTCCGACTAGGACTCGGTCGCTTCCGCCTTCGCGCTTTAGCGCTTCGGCGGGACAAGTCGCTCCCTCGTGGGAGTCGGCGCTGCGCGCTCCTGGGAGTCGCTCGCTACGCGCGCTCCTGGGAGTCGCTCGCTACGCTCGCTCCTGGGACTCGGCGCTGCGCGCCTCGTGGGAAAAGGCTTCATGGCCAGATACTGGTGGCAATGCACGGTGTGCGGCGACAGACCGAAGTGGCTGGCCGTGTGTGAGTCACGTAGTGTGGCGGCCTTCATCTGGGACGAGCTCGCGCCGAGCGGATGGGACCAGGCGCTACTGCGTCGCACCTGCACGTGCAAGCGCCGCGCGCTGCGGATCACCTACCGGTTTCAGCGCGGCAGTCCCGAGCGGATCAGCGTCAGGCACATCGTCGGGATCGGTCCGGATGGTGACTACTTACCCATGTTGTGGGACACGTTCCGCCATTCGCGCCCGCAGGGACACTGGATCGACTTCAAGTACCAGAAGGGCCGCAGCCCGTGGGGCCTTACGAAACGGGTGGTCCTGGAGAGGCCGCAATTGACGCGGCTGCTGAAGGCGTACGAGCGCGTAAGACAGGACTCGCGGCTTCCGCCTTCGCGCGAAGCGCTACGGCGGACAAGGCGCCGCTCGTAGGAGTCGCTCGCTTCCACCTTCGCCAAGGCTACGGTGGACCAGGCGCTCGCTCCTGGGACTCGTCGCCACGGCGACTCGTGGGACTCGCCGCTGCGCGGCTCGTGTGAGTCGGCCGCTCCACGGCCTCCTGGGACTCGGGCCTGTCCACCTTCGCGCTACGCGCTACGGCGGACAAGTCGGCCCTCGTGAAATGCGCGACGAGGCGCGAAGCGCGGAGTCCTGAGCGAACCGCGATCCGTTACCCATGCGGTTCGTATGAAAGCCTGTCCTGAGTGCTTCAATGACATTCCCGACGGTGCGGAGGTTTGTCACTCCTGCGGCAATCGCGTGATCG
>JANOZI010000031.1:0-4639 GCA_031429375.1 Acidobacteriota bacterium
TCCTGGAACTTGCTGGTCGGATAGACGGCGTCGACGAAACGGCCTTCCACGGCCCGCTTGCCGCGCACGCCCTCAGTCAGCGTGCTGAAGTCGTCTGCGAGATCGCGCCGCACCTTGCGCTTGTCGACCACGCGCGTCAGCCCGCCCGTGCCGGGCAGCACGCCCAGGAGCGGTGTCTCCGGCAGGCCCACCGACGCGCTGCCGTCGTCGACCAGCACGATTTCGTCGCACGCGAGCGCGAGCTCGTAGCCGCCGCCGGCGCAAATGCCATTGACCGCGGCGAGGAACTTGATGCCGCTGTTGGCGCTCATGTCTTCCATGCCGAGGCGCGTCTCGTTGGTGAACTTGCAGAAGTTCACTTTGAAGCCGTGGTTCGACGTGCCGAGCATGAAGATGTTGGCGCCCGCGCAGAAAATCCTCGGCTTGAGGCTGGTCAGCACCACCGCGTGCACTTCGGGATGCTCGAAGCGAAGCCGCTGCAGCACGTCGGCCAGCTCGATGTCGACGCCGAGATCGTAGGAATTGAGCTTCAGCTTGTAGTCGGCGGGCCGCATGCCGGCGTCTTCGCGGACGTCCATCGCCAGCGTCGCGATGTGGCCGTCGATCGTCATCTTCCAGTGCTTGTAGTGATCGGGGGAGGTCTCGAAGTTCACCGGCGGAGCGGCGGTTTGTTCCACCGGGCGAGTTTACTACGAATTTAAACGCTCGTTCAAATGCGTGGTATAAGGAGGCAGATGGCCCGAACGGCAGCCACGTCCGAGCGTCGCATCGAGATTTTGAAAAGCGCGGCGGCGGCGTTTCGCCGGCGCGGCTACCACGGCGCCAGCGTGGACGAAATCGCGTCGGCGCTCGAGATGACGAAGGGCAATCTCTACTATTACTTCAAGAACAAGGAAGACATTCTCTTCGCCTGCCACGACTACTCGCTCGACCTGTTGCTGACGTTGATGGCCGACGTGCAGGCCGAGGCATCCTCGCCCGAAGCCAAGCTGCGGCGCCTGGTGCTGGCCTTCGTGCACCTGATCCTTGACGAGCTGCATGCCACCGCGCTGACGCTCGACCCGGAGGCGCTGTCGCCGCCGCTGTTGAAGAAGATCATCGCCAAGCGCGATCAGTTCGATCACGGCATGCGCGACATCATTCAACAGGGCATCGACCAGGGCGTCTTCGCGCCCGGGGATCCGAAGTTGATCGAGTTTGCGATGATGGGCGCGATCAACTGGATCGCCAAGTGGTTCGACCCCGCCGGTCCTCAGACCTCCACCACCATCGGCGACGCGTTTGCCGATTATCTCGTCGGCGGTTTGAAAAAAACGCGAGTATAGAGAGTCACTTCGCGGGTCCGCGCGAATTGGCGCGCGCGGCCATTGTTTGGAAACGAACGTCGGTCCGCAGTTGTGCGAGTTCCGGCTCGACTTGAACCTCCGCCAGCGGATAGCCGCGATCAAGAGCCAACTGAAGGGTTTGAAGCGCCGCGGTCCGGTTGCCCGCAAGCTCGTACGTGAGGACGCCGCGATACAGAGTGTTGACGTCGCTCGCATTCGACGTGAGTACGCTGGCTAACTCGGTGAGCGCAGAGCGCGTTTCTCCGGCCTTCGCTAAATACAACGCGAGGCGGCTGCGGTTGGTCACGTGCTTAGGGTCCTTCTTGAGCTGTTCGCGCATCAACGCTACAGCGCGTTCGTACGATTCTTTGGCCTTATGCGTGTTGCCAGGGACCCAGCGATAGGCATCGCCGACATTGGCCCAGTACAAGGGAGTAGAGGGCGCCATCTCCACCGCACGCTCGAATGCTCTCACTGATTCTGCGTAAAGGCCCTGGTAGAACAGTGCGGTACCAAGGTTGGTGTAGGTAGCCGAGGACGGCTGGATCGCCAGCGAACTCTGGAATGCGCCAGCCGCGGCGGGATAGTCGCCGAGCATGTGGTAGGCTGCGCCGATCAAGCGAAATGGCACCGCACTATCGGGTGCGATCGACGCCGCTTGTTTCCACCACTTTAGCGCCTCGGCGTAGCGTGCCTCTTGGTACAGGACTTCGCCGACCAGCCGGGGCAGTTCCCAATCGGTCGGGTCAAGTGCAATTGCCTTTTCATAGTGCGCGGTTGCGTCACTCAATCGGTTTTCACTCTTTGCGATCTCGCCAAGACCGCGCTGAGCGCTTGGGTTCGACGGATCGAGCACCAGCGCATGGTCGAGCGCCGCTTTGCCTCCGGCCAGATCGCCGGTCGCCAGCCGGGCCAGCCCCAGCGACACGTGTCCATCGGCCAAGTACTGCTCGAGGGCGACCGCATGTCCCGCCGCGTCGAGCGCGCGGGCTCCGAAGTTCGCTGCGGGCGTAACGTTATGTTGGCGCCAATAGGCCCGAGCCAATCCTGCCCACGCCGAAGCGTATGACTTGTCGGCCGCAATAGCAGCGTCGAACGCTTTGATCGCGTTATCAACGGCTCCCGCACGATCGACCCGACGAAGCAAGTCCCATCCCTCTTTCGTGTTCTCGATGGCCGTCTTGTGCGCCGGCGCGGCCGGGGCGGCTGCTGCGGCCGGGGCCGCCGGAGAAGACGACGGTCGCAGCCAAAGACCGAGGGCAGCCAAACCTGCGACCACGGCCGCTCCAGCGACCCACGCGGAGCGCCATGGTCGCGCGGCGATCGGACCCACACGTGGAGCGATCGTGACGGTCGGTGTGGCTGACACAACCACGGAGCCGGCACCGCCTGAAGACGCCACCGATTGTTGACGGAACACCGCGGCGATCTCAGCGGCTGACGTCGGACGATCGTCCGCCGACTTCGCCATCATCCTTTCGAGGAGCCGCGCCACGGCTGACGGCACGTCAGGGCGGAGGACGTCTGCCGGTGGTGGATTGTGGCTCACCACTTTTTGCATTACCGCGAACGGCGTCGAGCCCTCGAACGGCCGCTTGCCACAAAAGGTTTCGTAGATGACGACGCCGAGGGAAAAAATGTCGGACCGATGATCGATGCGCTCGCCCGTCGCCTGTTCCGGAGACATGTACGCCACCGTGCCCGACACCACGCCGGCCTCGGTCAGGTTGGCCATCGTTACATCCGACGCGGCTGCGGCCAGCTTTCGCGCCAAGCCGAAGTCGAGCAGCTTGACGTTGCCGTCAGGCAGCACCATCACATTGACGGCTTGAGATCCCGGTGGACGACACCCGCGGCGTGCGCGTGCGCGAGTCCCTCGGCCGACTGCGCCGCGATTCGGAGACAGCGGTCAATCGGCATGAGGTCGCTTCGTAGCGATGCGGCGAGCGTCTGGCCTTCCAGGCACTCCATCACCAGGTACGATTGGCCGTCCTGTTCACCGATGTCGAAGAGTGGACAGATATTGGAATGAGAGAGGCCGGACACGACCCTGGCTTCGCGCTCGAATCGTTCGCGCGCGGCCGCATCGCCGGAGGCACCGGGCGGCAGGACCTTGATGGCGACGTGACGTCCGAGCCGCGTGTCGCGCGCCCTATAGACCTCGCCCATGCCGCCGGCGCCAAGAGACGAGATGATCTGATAGGGGCCGAGCCGAATGCCCGACACTAGGGCCATGGTCGGTTGGATTATGACCGCCGACGGGGCATTGTCAAGGCGCGAAGGGGTGCGAAGGGGGTTAGAGCGCGGTCTCTCCGGGCTTGAGCTTCAAGACTTCGATGCCCTTGCCCGCGAGGTGGTGCTCGAGTTGCTCGGGCGTGCCGGTCAGCAGCGGGAACGTGCCGTAGTGCATCGGCACCACCATCTTCACGCCGAGCCATTGCGCCGCCAGCGCCGCGGTATCCGGACCCATCGTGAAGCGATCCCCGATCGGCAGGAACGCGATGTCCGGCTTGTAGAGCTCGCCGATCAACTTCATGTCGCCGAACAGCGACGTGTCACCCGCGTAGTAAATCGTTTGGCCGTTCTCGAGCGTCAGCACGAATCCGGCCGGCTCACCCAGGTACACGACGCCGCCGTCGTCGAAGCTGCTGCTGTGGCGGGCATCGGTCATGGTGATGCGAAGGCCGCTGGAGGTGATGGTCCCGCCTTTGTTCATCGGCTCGAGGTTCTTGACGCCCTTCGAGCCCAGCCACGAGGTCACTTCCCAGATGCCAACGACGCTCGCTCCGGTCGATTTGGCCATCGCGGCGGCATCGGTGATGTGGTCGCTGTGGCCGTGGGACACCAGGATCAGATCCGCCGCCTTCGGCCGCGCCGCTTCAGGGAACGACGGGTTGCCCGTGTACCACGGGTCGAACAGCAACTCCCTGCCACCCGGGGTACGAAGGCGAAACGCACTGTGGCCCAGCCATGTGATTGCGAGATTCGCCATGTCGAGATTCCTCGGCAAAAAGCATCACACAGAAACACGGAAACACGGAAACACGGAATTAGTTTTCAAAAACGATTTCTGTGCTTCTGTGTTTCCGTGCTTCCGCGTGAGGCTTTTCTGGTGATCCTGGCTTTCAGGTACACTGTTAATAGAGATGGTCGAGTCGCCTCTAGTGTTCGTCAAGCGTGAACCGAAGCCTGAGTGGCTGAAGGTGCGGGCGCCGGGGTCGGAGAACTACCTGCGGCTGCGCGGCATCATGCGCGAGCTGAAGCTGAACACGGTCTGCGAAGATGCGCACTCGCCGATGTTGGGGCAGTGCGCA
>JANOZI010000032.1:0-3848 GCA_031429375.1 Acidobacteriota bacterium
CTCGGCCGTTGTCATTCCCGCCCAATTGCTCGCACAGTCGCCATTGCCGCCAACGATCGTGGTCGGCAAGCTTGCGGCTGAGGCTGACGCGCCGGTGATCGACGGCCGGATCAACGAGCCGCTCTGGCAAACGGTGCAGCCGTACACCTCGTTTACCCAGCAGGATCCTGTCGAAGGCGCGCCGGCGAGCGAGCGCACCGAGGTCCGGGTCATCGTCGGCAAGGGGAATGTCTACATCGGCATCATCGCCTTCGACAGCACCCCGTCCGAGATCATCGTGTCGCAAGCGCGTCGCGACGCGTCGCTGACCGACACCGATTCGATCGTCATGGTGCTGGATACCTTCAACGACGGACAGAACGCGTTCGTGTTCGGCACCAATCCACTCGGCATCGAGTACGACGGGCAGGTGGCTCGCGAGGGTCAGACGAGCGGCGTGTCGTTTGGCGGAGGCGGCGGCGCTGGTGGCTCGCAGCGCGGCGGCATCAGCGCATTCAATCCCAACTGGGACGGCGTGTGGACGGTGAAGGCGCAAATCACCGAGCGGGGCTGGGAAGCCGAAATGGCGATCCCGCTGAAGACCCTTCGCTACCAGACCGGCGACAACAAGACCTGGGGCTTCAATGTCGAGCGCAACATCCGTCACAAGAACGAGCAGGTCTTTCTGGCACCCATTCCCCGTGGCTTCGACATTTACCGGGTGTCGCTCGCGGCGAAAATGTCGGGGCTCGATTTGCCGGCGCGCCGCGACTTCAAGCTGATCCCGTACGCCCTGGGCTCGGTCAACAAGGATTTCACGCGCACCACGGGAGACAAGGTCGATACGAAGGCGACCGCCGGCCTTGACGTGAAGTGGGGCATCCGTCCGAACCTGACGTTCGATGCCACCATCAACACCGACTTTGCGCAAGTCGAAGCGGACGAAGAGCAGGTCAACCTGACGCGCTTCGATTTGTTCTTCCCGGAAAAGCGTCCCTTCTTCCTCGAGAACGCGTCGACGTTCCAGTTCGGCCAGCCCCAGAGCATCGACCTGTTCTTCTCGCGCCGGGTCGGCCTGTCGGCCACCGGTGTGCCGATCGATATCCTGGGCGGCGCGCGGCTCAGCGGCAAGGTCGGCGGCTGGAACGTCGGGGTGCTGAACATCCAGACCGACGAAGCCGAGAACGCGGCCGGCACCCAGGTGCTCGGACCGGCCAACAACTTCAGCGTGTTGCGCATGCAGCGCGAAGTCGGCCGCTCGAGCTATGGCGCCATCTTCGTGAATCGCCAGGGGACCGGCGGCTTCTCCGCCACTGACGATCACAACCGCGCTTACGGGCTGGACGCCAACATCCAGCTCTCGCCGAGCCAGCGAATCTCGACCTTCCTGGCGCGCACCGACACGCCGTCGACGCGGACGACGGGTCCGAGAGGCAGTGACTACTCGGGCCGCATGTTTTACAACTTCACCAACAACCTCTGGCAGGTCTCCGGCGGATATTCGCAGGTCGGCGATAACTTCAACCCCGAGGTCGGCTTCCTGCCGCGGCGCGGCTTCCGTCGCCCCGAGTTCCGCGCCTTCTTTACGCCTCAGCCCAAGAAGATCGAATGGATTCGCCGCGTTTCGCCCCACATGAATTACAACGCGTTCTACGGCATGGATGGCGAGTTGCAGAGCGAGGCCTGGCACATTCATGCGTTCGAGATCCAGCCCAAACAGGGCGGCCGCTTCGGATGGTTCGCCGCCTATGCCAAGGACAACCCGACCGTGCCGTTCCAGGTGTTCAATCGCGACGGAAGACGCGTGGTGATTCCGGCCGGGCAGTACTCCTGGTGGCAGAACACGTTCGAGTACATTCACGATCCCAGCGCGCGTGTGACCGGCTCCATTCGCTATCACATCGGTAATTATTACGACGGCGATTTCCAGTCGGTCGACATCAACAGCGACTACCGGATCACGCCGAAGATGACGGCCAGCCTCGGCTGGACCCGGCAGGACGTGGACTTGCCGTACGGGTCCTTCGTCAACAACCTGGTACCCATCAAGGCGAATTACTCGTTCACCACGATGGCGAGCGTGTCGGCGCTGCTGCAGTACAACGGGCAGACCGGGCAGTTCTCGTCGAACGTGCGGTTGGCGATGCTCAACCGCAGCGGCACTGGACTGTTCGTCGTGTTCAACGATCGCCGCGACTTGCTCAGCTCGACGTCGCTCGACACGCTCGGCCGCTCGTTCGTCGTGAAGTACACCAGGCTCGTCGACTTCTAGTACCCAATGATGAACGACCTCGCGCGCCACCGTCGATCGCTGGCTCGTCCTCTGGCGGCATGCGGCTCTGTGATCGTTCTGTTCCTGATTTCTGACCTGCGGATCGTTCCGGCCGCGGCGCAGCCGGCGGCCCTGCGCCTTGCGATGGTCAATGTACCTGACGATCTGCTGCGACCGTTATTGCCGATGTTTCAGCAACAAACAGGCATCGCCGCGACGATCGTCTTCACAGGGCAAGACCCGTACGGTGTGGCTCGACGGGGCGAGGCGGATCTCGTGATTTCACATTACGGGCACGAGGGCGTCGCGCCGTTTGTCACCGAAGGGCTCGGGCTCTGGCCGCGCGCGGTCTTCGCCAATCAGATGGCGCTGTTTGGGCCGTCCGACGATCCGGCAAAGGTCCGCGGCCTGTCGAGCGTAACCGAAGCGTTGGAGCGGATTGCTGCGACCAGGTCGCGATTCATCGTCAATAACGCGCCCGGGTCGAAGTACATCGAGGACATCGTCGCGGGTGGCGCGGCGCGCACCGGCGACTGGTATGTCAACTCGAAACTGGAAAACCGTGGCGCCGTAGAGGCGGCGAGTAGGGCAGGCGCATACGTGTTGTGGGGAGTGCCGCCGTTCCTGCGGCTCAAGCGGGAGCAAGGGCTCAAGCTGGAACCCCTTGTCGTCCGGGATCCGATCTTTCAACGGATCATGGTGTCCGTGGTGGTCCAGAGCGCAAAGGTTCCGGGCGCGAATTCACAGGCGGCAAAGGCGTTCGAAGACTATGTGCTAACCGCGTCGACCCAGGCATGGATCGCGGCGTTCAGGTATCCCGAGTTCGGCCAGCAGGTCTGGTGGCCCGCGGGCCGTCACAATTCTGGGCGTGACTGACGGGAACTCGGCCGCCTCATCCCAGCCGAGGCCCTCGAAAAAAATCACGCGATGCCTTGCGCCGCGCTGGTAACTGCGCTACGGTCACTCGATCATTTGTACTAGTCACTGCGACCTGGAGGAAACTGATGGCAAGCAAACGGCGTACGGCTCGTTTCGGTGCGGCGGTAGTGGTGTTGTTGCTGGTTGGGCCCCCACTCGCACAGGCCCAGAGCGGGTTGGGTGGCCTACGCGGCGCCGTGACCGATCAGCAGGGCGCCGGCCAGCCGGGAGTCACCATTACCGCGACGTCCCCTGACGTCTTGCGGCCGCAAAGCGATGTCACCAACGAACGCGGTGAGTATCGGCTCAATAACCTGCCTCCGGGGACGTTTACGCTGACCGCGGAACTACCAGGGTTCGCGACCTTCCGTCGCGAGGCCATCCTGGTCCGCGTGGGCGCGACCTTCGCCGTTGACATCACGATGCAGCTGAGCACGGTCCAGGAAACCGTGACGGTCACCGGCGACTCGCCGATGATCGAGGTCGACAAACCCGGCAACGTGCTGAACATCGACGGCGATTTCCAGCGCCTCATGCCGATCCAGGCGCGCCGCAACTACAGCGACTTCCTCGAGCTGACGCCGGGCGTGATCTCGCGCGGCTTCGACGACGGCAGCGGGCGGCAGGTGTATTTCGGCCACGGCACCGAGCACTTCGCCCACGTCCTTCAGCTGGAAGG
>JANOZI010000033.1:0-2224 GCA_031429375.1 Acidobacteriota bacterium
GGTGGACGGCCGCTACTCGCAGGCGCAGCAGAACGTTTCGTTCGTGGGATTCGTGCCGTCGCGCAATCCGGTGCTGACGGTGATCGTGATGATCGACTCGCCCCGCGTCGGCGGTGACACCGGCGGTGTCATTGCCGCGCCAATCTTCCAGCGGATCGCCGATGCCAGCCTGCGGCAACTCGGCGTCATGCCGACCATCAATCCCGAGCCGGCGGTGCTCGTGGCGCGCCAGCACGACACGTCCATGACGACCACTGCGGCCGCCATGCCGGCAACCATCGTCTCGGTGCCGGCGAGCATCCACAACGCCGACGCGCTGCCCGACCTTCGCGGGTTTGGCGCGCGCGACGCGTTGCGGGAGCTCGCGCGTCTCGGCCTCACCGCCCGCATGCAGGGGGTGGGCGTGGTCGTCGAACAGAACCCACCTGCCGGGGCGGCGATCGAACCCGGTGGCACGTGCACCCTCGTGCTCGCCCGCGCCCGGCCCTTCGACTGGTCCGCCAGGCGGGCCCAAGGCCCGCCCGCCCGACTCGCTCAGGACAAGCCGCCCGTTGGAGATCAGCGGTGACCCTCGCCGACGTGCTCGACACCGTTCGCGAGCTTGCGGTGGACCCGGCTCCATCGGGACTCGCGGCGGACCGCGCGGTCTCAGCAATCGCGTATGACTCGCGGCGCGTGATCGCCGGCGCCGTCTTCGTGGCGCTCAAGGGCCTCAAGGCCGACGGTGTCGCGTTTGCCGAGCAAGCCGTGGCGCGCGGAGCCCAGGCGGTGGTGTCTGAATCCCCCCGACCGGCCAACGTCCCGGTACCGTGGATCGTCGTGCGCGATGCGCGCCTGGCCTTGGCGCTGCTCGCCGATCGGTTCTTCGATCATCCCAGCCGGCGCATGCCGGTCGTCGGCGTCACCGGCACCAACGGCAAGACCACGACGGCGTACTTGCTGTCCTCGATGCTCGACGCCGCAGGGTTGAAGGCGGGCATGCTCGGCACGGTCGCGTACCGCATCGGCGGCGAAGACCGCGAGGCCTCGCGCACCACGCCTGAAGCGCCCGACGTGCAACAGCTGCTGAACGACATGCTGCAGCACGGCTGCAAGTCGGCGGTGATGGAGGTGTCATCGCACGCCCTTTCGCTGAAGCGCGTCGACGGCATGCGCTTCGCGGCGGGCGTGTTCTCCAACCTGACCCGCGATCACCTCGATTTTCACGACGACATGGAGGCGTACTTCGCCGCCAAGCGCCGGCTGTTCGAGATGCTGCCGCCGGGCGCGCCGGCCGTGATCAACCTCGATGACCCGCGCGGCCCCGAGCTGGTGGCGATCACCGAGCGGCCGGTCACATACGCGATCACCGCGCCGGCCGAGGTCCGCCCGGGTGCGATCGACATGACGCTGGGCGGGCTGGCATTTGAGATCGCCACGCCGCGCGGCCCGGTCCGCGTGACGTCGAAGCTGGTCGGCAAGCCGAACGTCTACAACATCCTTGCCGCGACGGCGACCGCCATGGCGCTCGACGTGCCGCTCGAGGCGATCGAGCGCGGCAGCGCCGGCCTCGCCGGCGTGCCGGGCCGCTTCGAGGTGGTGTCGCCACCAGGCGGTGAAGTGACGGTGGTCGTCGACTACGCGCATACCGACGATGCGCTGCGCAACCTGCTCGAGACCGCGCGGCCGCTCGCCGCCAGGCGGCTGATCACCGTGTTCGGATGTGGCGGCGATCGCGATCGCAGCAAGCGGCCGTTGATGGGCATGGTTGCCGCCCGCCTCAGCGATGTCGTCGTGATTACCTCCGACAACCCGCGCACCGAAGATCCGGCGCGAATCATCGAGGAGATCGAGCGCGGCATTCCGGCCGGCAGCCAGTCGGCAAGCCGCGCGCCGGCGGTGATGTCGGTGGTGGACCGGGCGGAGGCGATCGAGCGCGCCATTGCCACGGCCACGGCGGGCGATGTCGTGCTGATCGCCGGGAAGGGCCACGAGAAGTACCAGCAGATCGGCGATCGCGTGCTGCCGTTTGACGACGGCGAGGTGGCCAGGGTGGCGCTGGCCAGGCGCCGGCACGCC
The DNA here is from genome assembly GCA_031429375.1 of Acidobacteriota bacterium. Lineage (GTDB taxonomy): Bacteria > Acidobacteriota > Vicinamibacteria > Vicinamibacterales > UBA2999 > 12-FULL-67-14b. The sequence goes on from JANOZI010000033.1 coordinate 2,059, forward strand.
CGGACCAAGGCCGATTAGTGGGAGCGACGATTGCGCTCGCGGCCGAGACGATTGCCGGCGCGATGGACGGCCGGCTCGTGTCAGGGGACGCCGAGCACTACGTGACCGGGTTTTCGATCGACACGAGGACGCTGGCCTCGGGCGATCTGTTCTTCGCGATCGTGGC
>JANOZI010000034.1:0-3127 GCA_031429375.1 Acidobacteriota bacterium
CGCGGGCCATTTCGGTAAAGGCGCGCAGCTCGTCGCGGCCTGGCATGCTCGCGACCAGATCCACGAAAATCCAAGCAAAAACAAGCGCGAGGCCAGCAACGACACCCAATAGCAGGCGCATCGGAGGCGGAAGCGAGTGAATGAAACGCAGCCGCATACCAACCTCTGCTGCAACGGCTGTGCCACGCTACTGCCGTGTTGGATATGCGCTGGCTCTGTGTCGATCTGAGCCCTTCCCGTTCGACGTGAATATAGGGTCCGCCTTCGCGGCCGAGGCCGCTACGGGCGACCGCGCCGTAGCTCGCCTGTTCGTGGCAAGCGCAGGCGGGCCGACAAGGAGACGAGCGATGCGCTTCATGATGCTGATGATTCCGAAGGGATACGAAGATGCCGCGCCGGGCGCGATGCCGACGGCCGAAGCGGTGGCGGCGATGATGAAATACAACAACGAGCTGAAGAAGGCGGGCGTGCTGCTGGCGCTCGACGGCCTGCACCCGCCTTCGATGGGCGCGCGGGTCACGTTCGCGGGCGGCAAACCCAAGGTGACCGACGGCCCATTTGCGGAAGCGAAGGAAGTGCTCGGCGGCTACTGGATGATCCAGGTGAAGTCGAAGGAAGAAGCCATCGAGTGGGCCAAGCGAATTCCCGGGTCGCCCAACGAGACGGTCGAGGTCCGCCAGGTGCAGGAGTTCGACGACTTCCCGCCCGATGTGCGACAGGCCATTCAGTAGGGCCCTGCCCTGAGCGAGGGGTCCCACGCAGAAGCGGGGGATCCCGAGTCGAAGGGTCTATGATCGATGACCGTGGCGGCCACCGAAACGCACGCAGCAATCGACGCGGTCTGGCGAATCGAATCGCCGAAGATCATCGCGGGTCTCACCCGCATGGTCCGCGATGTCGGCGTTGCCGAAGAGCTCGCGCAGGACGCGCTCGTCGCCGCGCTCGAGCAATGGCCGGCGGCCGGCGTGCCCGACAACCCCGGCGCCTGGCTGATGACGATCGCCAGGCGGCGGGCGATCGACTATTTCCGCCGCAACAAGCGGGTCGAGCGCAAGCACGAGGAGCTCGGCTACGAGATCGCGTCGCGGCAAGACGATCCGGTAGCGGAGCTCGATGCCGCGCTGGATGACGACGTGGGCGACGATCTGCTGCGGCTGATCTTCACGGCCTGCCATCCGGTGTTGTCGACCGAAGCGCGCGTCGCGCTGACGCTGCGCCTGCTCGGCGGCCTGACCACCGAAGCGATCGCGCGCGCCTTTCTCGTTGCCGAGCCCACCATCGCCCAGCGCATCGTCCGCGCCAAGCGGACGCTGGCCGACACGCAGGTGCCGTTCGAGGTGCCGCGCGGCGCCGAGCTGGCGGAACGATTGTCGTCGGTGCTCGAGGTGATCTACCTCGTGTTCAACGAAGGCTATTCCGCCACCGCCGGCGATGACCTGATGCGCCCGGCGCTGTGTGAAGACGCGCTGAGGCTGGGACGCGTGTTGGCGGAGCTGGCGCCACACGAGCCGGAGGTGCACGGGCTCGTGGCCTTGATGGAAATTCAGGCCTCGCGTGCGGCGGCGCGGACGGGTCCGGCCGGCGAGCCGATCCTGCTGATGGACCAGGATCGCGGGCGATGGAACCAGCTGCTGATCGAGCGAGGGCTCGCGGCGCTGGCCCGCTCGGAATCTGCCGGCGCGCCGGGACCGTACGCGCTGCAAGCGGCGATCGCTGCGTGTCATGCCCGGGCCGTGAGTGCCGGCGACACCGATTGGATGCGCATCGCGTCCCTCTACGACGTGCTCGCCCGCGTCTCGCCCTCGCCGGTGGTCGAGCTCAATCGATCCGTCGCGCACTCGATGGCGTTCGGTCCGGCCGCTGGTCTTCGCCTAGTCGATCCGTTGATGTCGGAGCCGTCGCTGAACGGCTATCCCTACCTGCCCGGCGTGCGCGGCGACTTCTTGTTCAAGCTGAAACGCTTCGACGAGGCGCGCGCCGAATTCGCGCGCGCCGCCACGCTCACACGCAATGCGCGGCAGCGCGAGTTGCTGCTCGAGCGCGCCCGCGCCTGCCAGCCGAGCGCGTCGTAGGGCGCCCCTTTTAAAGGTGCCGCCAGGATAGGAGGGCCCCCCTTTACGCGCGCGTAGGGCACCCCTTTACGGGGTGCCTACTTCGCCAGCTGTACTTCCACCGCGACGAGATCGAACATGTCGTGGCCGAGCGCGTCGACCACGACGCTCTGCCCGGCCTTGAGCTCCGCCACCGTCACGCGCTTTTTGTTGCGCGTGACGCGCGTCTTCGCGTCCATGTCGATCTCGTAGGTCTGTCCGTCTGCCGCCTTCACGTCGAGCTGCGCCGCCTGCACCTTGAGCACGGTTCCGACGATGCGGAATTTTTCGTGGGCCGAGAGGTGCATGGCGGCGAGCAGCACCAGGGCCGCCGCCACGGCGAATCCGCGCCGGGTCATCGCGCAATCTTAGTAGAATTGCAACGGTTCGATGACAGCCTTACGCTGGCTTCTCATTCTGTTGCTGTTCGCGGGGCCGATGACGAGCGGGCTCGCCGCGCACGGCGTGTCGGCCAGCGATCACGACCTGATCACGCAAGGCCGGCAGCTCGCGGTCTTCATCTATCTGGGCGCCAAGCACATGGTCACCGGCTACGACCATCTGCTGTTTCTGTTTGGCGTGATTTTCTTCTTGTATCGCCTGCGCGAGGTCGCCACCTACGTCACGTTGTTTGCGGTCGGCCACAGCGTCACGCTGCTCTACGCGGTGATCAGCGGCAGCCACGTCAATCCGTACCTGATCGACGCCATCATCGGTTTCTCCGTCGTCTACAAGGCGCTCGACAATATCGGCGGCTTCAAGCGCCTGCTGGGGTTTCAGCCCGACACGCGGCTGGCGGTGCTGATCTTCGGGTTCTTCCACGGCCTCGGCCTGGGCACGAAGCTGCAGGATTTCTCGTTGTCGCCTGACGGCTTGATTCCGAACATCCTCGCCTTCAACGTCGGCGTCGAGCTCGGCCAGCTGCTCGGCCTGAGCGCCATCCTGATCGCGATGGGCTTCTGGCGCCGCTCTGATGGATTCGTCCGGCACGCCTACGCCGCCAACGTGATCGTGATGACGTGCGGCTTCATCCTCGT
>JANOZI010000035.1:0-8738 GCA_031429375.1 Acidobacteriota bacterium
GGACAGGTAGCGCGGACCTTCGGGTCCTCGAGGTATCGCGGACCTTTAGGTCCGCGAGTTACGAGTTACGCACGCGGAAGTGGCGGAATTGGCAGACGCACCAGCTTGAGGGGCTGGCGCCCGCAAGGGCGTGAAGGTTCGAGTCCTTTCTTCCGCACCACTCGACTCAGCCGCATCGCGGCTTCGCTCGTGGCAGGCCGCATCGGCGGAGTCGAGTGGTGTCCCGAGCGAGCCCTGAAAGGGCGCGTCGAGGGGCACCACCTGTCAGAACCGGTTCTCGGTTCTCAATTGTTCTCGGTTCTCGATCTTCACAAATCACTGAGACGATGGCACGCCCGCTCAAGGTGGTCTACCAAGAGGAATGCGACTCGAAAGTTGCGGCGCTCTTCAGAGAACGTCAGCTTAAGGCTTGGAGCCGCCAGAAACGAATCGCGTTGATAACCGGTGATCTCGCAAAGGTCAGAGCCCTAGCATCGAGACGACGGCGATAGGCTACTGCGTCACCGTTCCACCATCCAAATATCGGATTCGACCTTGCGCGCGCCGACGTAGATCGTGCGGCCGTCCGGCGCCACTGCAACCGACCCGTCGCCGATCTGAAACGGCCATCGCGCCGACAGCACCTTGCGGCGCTTGGTGTCCGCGTCGACGATCACGAGCTCACCCTTGTCGTTCACGAACAGGATCCGGCGGCTGTCGGGCAGCCAATGGACATCAGACGGTGTCGGTAACCGGTCGTGGCTGACGACGGTGCTTGTGTCTGTGTTCACGTCATACCACGCGATCCCCACAGCGTTGGCCCCGGCGTCCTGCACGACACCGGCCAGCCGGCGGCCATCGGCCGACCAGTCCTGCGCGCGAAGCCAGCCATCAGGTGTGATTAGGCCTGGGAGCGTCTTGGCCGACGGCCAGCCGGTGCTCAGCTTCCACAGGAAGCCAAGCGCGTCGGACGCGCGCGGCTTGCTCGCGACCATGCGGTCGTCGGTCGGCGACCACAGCGGGAACATGATGCCGCCACCTTTGACGTCACTCCGTTGCGTCAGCCGGCTGCCGTCGCGTCTGATCGTCCAGATCTGAACATCGTCTCCGTTTCGATTGGAGTAGAACGCCAGCTCGCGGCCATCCGGAGACCAGTTAGGCGCGCGGTCGCGCGCCATGTCGTCGGTGAGCCGGCGCAGATCGCTTCCGTCGGTGCGAGAAATAAAGAGATCTTCGCGCTGCTCGCCGAAGTTGCCGAGCGCGATCCACTGGCCATCCCGCGAGACGTCGAGGGGATGCAGGATACCGGTGCGTTCAAAGAGCGGCGTGGGCGCGCCCAGCCGCTCTGCCTCCGCGTCGAACGGCACGGCTACCGGATTCACGATCGTCAGGCGCGACCGGAACACCAGCTTGGTGCCGTCCTTCGACACACTCGGAAGGTCGGCGGCGGCCTGCACGCCGCCGGTCACGGGCTCGGGGAGGCCCAGCGCGCGGCCCGTGGACTCGTCCACCGCAATCCGCCACACGTTCCTCGGGCCGCCGCGATCGCTGGCGAAGTACAGCGAATGGCCGTCGGGCGCCCAGGCGGGACTCCAATCGTACGCCGCGTCCTGTAACACGGCCACGCGCGCGCCCCCAGCCGCGGGAATCGTGAAAAGATCGCGCTGACTACTGGTCCCGGTGGTCGTGGCCCAGAACGCGATGCGCGTGCCCGATGGCGACCACGCCGGCTGCACGGCGTCGCCATCGTCAATCTTTCTCGGCTGGCCGGCATCCACGTCAACCACCCACAACGAGCTGACGCTCATGCGGCCGCTCGGACCGCGGTCCGTGACGGACTCCGTGCCATACACGATCGCTCGGCCGTCGGGCGACCACGCCGGATGAAAACCCGTGTCCGTGAGCCGGCGCGACGACTCTCCTGTCGCACCGACGATGAAGATGCCGCCGTCCGCGTCTTCCTCATGAAAGGCGAGGCGCTGGCCGTCCGGAGAAAACGCCGGCGCCGACTCTTGCCGCTCCGGATCACCGGCGACCACGGTCGGATTGTGGCCGCCCACCCGCTGCACGTAGATGTCCCACGAGCCGCGCGCGCGGCTCGTGTACGCGATCGACGCGCCATCTGACGAGATGACGGGCGCGCTTTCCTCGCCGGCGAGATCGGTAAGCTGCGTGAATTTCTGCCAGGGCGCCTCCGGTCGCGAGGCGTCGCCGCCGTACATCGTCCACGCCGCGCCGGCCAGGGCGAGCACAGCCGCCGTGAGAGCCCACGGCAGCGCAAGAAGCCACAGCGGCGCCACAGGCGGGGCGTCGGTCGAGAGTTGTTCCTCGCCGCCCAGCGTCGCGTCGATCACGATCCGCGCTTCGCCCATGTCGCGCATCCGCTGCTTCGGGTCCTTCTGCAGGCATCGACGGAGAAGGTCTCTCACCTTCGTCGGCGTCGCCGCCGGGAGCGCGCCGAAGTCCGGCCCACGCGTGAGAACGGCGGCGAGTACGTCGTTGATGGTGTCGCCGGCAAAGAGTCGCCGGCCTGTTAGCATTTCGAACACGACAACGCCGAACGCCCAGATGTCCGCCCGCTTGTCGACCGGCTTGCCACGCGCCTGTTCCGGCGACATGTATGCCACGGTGCCCAGGATGGTGCCAGCGGCCGTCATTGCCGCGGGACTCGTGATCGTCGGCGAATTCGCCAGGGCCGCAGCAGCCGGCGACGCGGACAACGGGTCGAGCGCCTTGGCGAGCCCGAAATCCAACACCTTCACGGCGCCATCGGCGCGAACCTTGATGTTCGCCGGCTTCAGGTCGCGGTGGATGATGCCGAGGTCATGCGCCGCTTCGACGGCCTTTGCAATTTGCAGCGCAATCGGCAGGGCCTCGTCGATCGGAATGGGGCCGCGCGCGATGCGCTGCGCCAGATCTTCGCCTTCGACGAGTTCGAGAACGAGCGCAGTGACGCCACCTGCCTCTTCGAAACCGTGAATGTGAGCGATGTTCGGATGATTGAGCGAGGCCAGGACCTGCGCCTCTCGGCTGAAGCGCGCCAGCCGATCCGGATCGCCGGCGACACTGGGCAGCAGCACCTTGATCGCCACGTCGCGATTCAGTTTTGCATCGCGCGCCCGATACACCTCGCCCATGCCACCGGCGCCGATCAGCGCGACGACTTCGTAGGGGCCGAGCCGCGTGCCGGGGTTCAGGGCCAAATGGGTGGCGCGATTATACAGAGGCCCCGGTCGGGCTAGCTTTCGAACAGCGTGCGTGCGAGTCCGGACTGGCGGATGATGCTGGAGAGCGTTCCGGTCGTGAGTTCCGAATGATCGGTACGGGCACCGTCGTCGTGGTATCTCCCGACCGCTTCTGCATGACACTGTGTAGCCGTCGTGCGATCTCGGTCGGATCTGCCGACTCGAAGAATAGTTCCAGCGCCTCGATCAGGTTCGTCCGCGCGGTTTCGACCGTGGCGCCCTGGCTCGCGATCCTTTAACGCGCTGACGCCGCAAGGGCAAAGGTTAACGCCTCACTTCTTCAATCCAGCCGGCCAGTTGAGGGTCACCTCAAGCGGCGCGTTATTACTGTCGCCGACAACCGTGTTGATCAGGAATTTCTGCCCGTTGGCTGCCGCCTCCGCGTTCTGAGGCTGCGTGCTGACCACCCCCTGGGTGCGGATGGAAAACAGCTTCTGCGGCGCGCCGGCTTCGACGACGCCCGCGCGCTCGCTCGTCGCTACCGCCATCAAGCCCTCCGGCCCTTCGTAGTACAGCTCCCGGCCGTCGTCGCGCCAGAACGGGCCGATGCCGCCCTTGACCGACACCTGCAGCCGCTCACCCGGCCGATCGAAGGGTTGGACAAAGACCTCGTTCCCTGACGGAAGACTGAGCGTGTATGCCAGCCAGCGGAGATCTGGAGATACGCGCGCTTGAACGGGGCTGAACGGGCCGCCCACGAGGGCTCGCCGCTCGGCAGGGTTGCCGACACGCTGGAGCCAGATCTCCTGGGGAACGGTGCCTGATTGGAACACGACATACCTGCCGTCCCGGGTGACATCGTTAAATATGGCGAACGAGCCCGGATTCTCGAAGCCCGTCGCCACCGTGGCGCCGATGGCGAGCGTACGGAGTTCGAGCCCCGAGGCCGTCCTCTCTGTGAAATGGATGTGGCGACCGTCACGTGCCCAGATAGGTCGCAGCTTCGTCGCTCCGTCATACGTGAGGCGGGTCCCGTCCGGCCTTCCTGCCTCGAACAGCCAGAGGTCGCGTGCCAGCGAGTCGCGGTCTACCACTTGGGCCACGACGCGACGTTCGTCCGGAGCAAGCGCGAACACGTTGATGGTGGCGCGCGGGCCCACGGTCTCCATCGTTCGGCCCGCGCGGTCGACCCACACAAGTTGATTCAAGATCGGCGGGGGGCGATCCACCACCAGCACACCACTTGACGAGACGGCAAATCCTGGGGGGCCGAGTGTGTTCGCGTTCGTCAACCGATCGCGAACGGGCTGTGGCTTTCCGCTGAGCACCAGGCGCTCGGGATCGAACGGCTGAGCCACAAGGGCGCGCGGCGGGGCCGTGGTCGAGAACAACCATCCCCCGGCGTACGCGGCGGCCCCGTAGCTTTCGACGACCTGGATTCGTGCCGGATCATCGATGGAGGTGGCCCAGATGATGCCCCGCGTTTGTCCGGTGGCAAGGGCCAGGAAGAGTACGTGCCGGCCATCGGGGAGAAACCACGGCCCGGTGTGGAGCGCTTCTTTCGCCTCCGGATCCAGTGTTGTGACCGGCGCCGGCATGCCCCCCGTGTCGGGGACGCTGAGGAGTCCCACCGCCGCTGCGAAGACGACCATGCCGCGCGAGCTCCAACTGCCGCCAAGAAAGGTGTTACCGGGCACGTCGCACAGCCGGCGCGGTGCGCTGCCATCGAGATCGACGCGATAGAGCCCGCCTTCCCTGGCAAACCCGACAGAACGGCTATCGGGCGCCCAGAAAGGAAGGCCCGCCCGGTCCGTGCCGGCGAGCGGCTGCGCTTCGGCCTCATCGAGGTGCCGGACGAAAATGCGAGACACGCCGTCGCTCCCCGCGGCGGTGAACGCGAGGATCCGGCCGTCCGGCGCCACGGCAAATCCGTTTTGAACCGGACGGATCGCGCCAAAGGGCGGGAGGACAGAGAAGCGCACGGTCGCACCCGCTTGTGGCCTTTGACGCGGATACCAAAAGGCGACGACGGCAGCGAGAACGGCAAGAGCGGCGATCAACGACGGAAGCAGTTGTGTCCAGCGGTAGTGCGTGGCTGGCCGGCTCGCGGGATTCGCGTCAACCGCGGCCGTACTCACGGCGTCGTCGATCTCGAGGCGCACGGCCGCAGCGGAGTCCAGCCGCCGCTTCGGGTCTTTCTCGAGGCTTCGCCGCAGTAACTTGCGAATGAGCGTTGGGACGGCGGCAGGGAGGGCGGTCCACTCTGGTTCCTTACTCACCACCGCCACGATCGTGTCGGTCGCATCGTCACCCGGAAACGCGCGCGTGCCGGTTAGCATCTCGAACAGCACACACCCGAGCGCCCAGATGTCCGTGCGCTTGTCGACCGCCCGGCCACGAGCCTGCTCCGGCGACATGTAGGCGGCAGTGCCGAGGATGATGCCGGCCTGCGTAGCGTGGATCGATAAGGTCGGCGAGTTCATCGCGTCTGCCGTCGCGCTCGCGGCTGCGGGCCCGAGCGCTTTGGCGAGACCGAAGTCGAGCACCTTCACGGTGCCATCGGTGCGGAGTTTGATGTTGGCGGGCTTCAGGTCGCGATGAATGATGCCATGGTCGTGCGCGGCTTCCAGGGCTTCGGCAATCTGTCGCGCGATCGGTAATGCCTCGTCGATCGGAATCGGTCCGCGCGCGATGCGCTGCGCCAGATCTTCGCCCTCGACCAGTTCCAGGATGAGCGCGGTCACGCCACTCGACTCTTCGAGGCCATGAATGTGCGCGATGTTCGGATGATTGAGCGAGGCGAGTACCTGGGCTTCGCGACTGAAACGTGCGAGCCGATCCGGATCGCCTGCGACGCTGGGCAGCAGCACCTTGATCGCGACGTCGCGATTCAGCTTCAGGTCGCGTGCGCGGTAGACCTCGCCCATTCCGCCGGCACCGAGCGCAGAGAGAATCTCGTAGGAACCGAGGCGCGTGCCGGGGGTCAGAGCCAAATTGAGTAGCGCGATTATACAGGGGCCCCCGGCGGGGCCAGCTCTCGAATAGACGGCCAGCTTGAGGGCCCAGCCGTACTCCTGCGATTGAAACTCTGGCTGGCTTCTCTTTCTTACATGCCCGCCGTGTCGAATTCACATAGACCCCGTTCGACTTCATTCAGATCTCCGCGATCAACCTCGGGCATACGTTATGCACTAGCGTGGATTGAGCGGGTCGCCAGCCCCACTCGACAGAAACGGATCGAGGGATCCACCCCATGCCAGCCATGCACGCGGTGACGGCGCAGATGCGCCGTGCCGGACGGAGTCTGCTCTCAACCATCATCCGCCTTCGCGCTACGCGCTTCCACCTTCGCGCTACGCGCTACGGCGGACAAGACGGCGGACACGTCGGAATAGTCCGCGCGTCGGGCTCGATCGCCGGGCGAGTACTGGTCGCCGTGTTCGGCCGCTGGAACTGGGAAACGCCTGGCTGGCTCGCATGGCTGGACCGTCGTGCGAGGACCGGATGGCGCTTTGTGACGGCGAATCCGAAGCGCGCGTCGACCGCCGCGGCACTGCTCCTTGCCGCCGGCGCGGGGTACGTCTGGTACGCCAGCCGTCCCACCCCGCACTACGTGGCCTATGGCGTGCACAGTCCTGCACTCACGACCTACGACGACCGGGGAATACCGCGCATCGACTGGATGGCGATCGCATTCAGCGAGGCGGCGGCGCCCCTGAAAGACCTGGAGAAGGCGGTGACCGCAGGCGTGGAGATCTCGCCCGCGGTCGCGGGCACCTGGTTCTGGACCACCGACAAGGAGCTGCGATTCACGCCGGCCAACGACTGGCCCGTCGACAGTGAATTCTCGGTGCGGATCGTCAAGCGCGGGCTGCTGGCCGATCGCGTGCGGCTCGCGGAGTACCGCCTCTCGTTCCGGAGCGCGCCGTTCTCCGCGCGGATCAGCGAGAGCCAGTTCTACCAGGATCCCGTCAACCCGAACCTGAAAAAACTGGTCGCTACGGTGACGTTCAGCCATCCGGTGGACACGGCGCAGCTCGAACCGCGAATATCGCTCGCCGTCGCGAAAGACGCCGAGTATCTCGGCTTGACGCCCGACAGCCGCCACTTCACCGTGGCCTACGACAAGTTGAAGCTGTCGGCGTTCATCCACTCGGCAGCCCTGAACATGCCGCGAAACGACACGCCCATGATGCTGGCCGTGGACAAGGGCGTGCGGGCGGCCCGCGGCGGCAACACCACCCGCGATCGACTCACCGCCAGCGTGATCGTTCCGGGGCGCACCAGCCTCCGCTTCGCCGACGCCAGAATGACCGTCGTCGACAACGCGCGCTACGAGCCCGAGCAGATCCTGTTGCTCGCCAGCTCTTCACCCGTCGCCGAACGGGCATTTGCGGACAAGGTGTCGGTGCAGTTGTTGCCGGAGCGGCACCCGCGCCAGCCCGCGGAGGATCGGCGCCCGTACCAGTGGCGCGACATCAGCGAGATTGGTCAGGACATCCTGGCCACGTCTCCACCCGTCAGTGCGAGCTACGTGGCGTCGGACGAAGGCGGCAACACCGCGCACGGCTTCAAGTTTCTCGCGCCGGTGGATCGCTGGGTCTACGTGATGGTGAAGGAAGGCGTCGCAGGCACGGGCGGGTACGTGTCGGGCAAGCCGTTTCTCGCGACGGTCAGGGTCGAGCCCTATCGCCAGGCGCTGACGTTCCTCGGCCAGGGCGCGCTGCTTTCGCTCAGCGGCGATCGCAAGGTCGGCTTCCTGGTTCGCGACGTCGACGAGGTGGAGATTCAGATCGGGCGCGTGCTGCCCAACCAGCTGCACCATCTGGCGGCGGAAATGCGCGAGTTCTCGCAGCCGTCGTTGTACGACGGCGCTGAAGACCGCCTCGTCGAGCGATTCACGACCACCCGCGACTACCGCGGCCGTCCGCCGGGGAAGCCGATCTACGACAGCATCGACCTCGGCCAGTACCTCGACGCCAACGGCGTCTCGTTGCGGGGGCTCTTCCTCTTACACGTCGGTTCGACGATCAACAGCCGTGGCGATTCGGTCGCGGACACGCGGTTAATCCTCGTGACCGACCTCGGCGTGATCGTCAAACAGGCGAAAGATGGCAGCCGCGATGTGTTCGTGCAGTCGATTCGCAGCGGCGCGCCCGTCGCCGGCGCCCGGGTCGAGCTCGTCGGCGCCAACGGCCAGCCGGCGCAGGCCTCGACGACCGACGTCAACGGCCACGCGCGATTGCCGAAGAGCGACGAGCTCGTTCGCGAGAAGCGGCCGCTGCTGATTTCCGCCACGACCGATGGCGATCTATCGTTCCTGCCGATCAACTCGCACGGGCGCGAGCTCGACCTGTCGCGCTTCGACACCGGCGGGGTTGAAAGCGGGCGGACGCCGCAACAACTGACGGCCTATCTGTTTTCGGATCGCGGCATCTACCGTCCAGGCGAGACGGTGCACCTTGGCGTGATCACGCGCAGCGCCGACTGGGAAGCGTCGCTCACCGGCCTGCCGATCGACATCGAGGTAAACGATTCGCGCGGCTTGCTGATCAGCCGCAGCCAGGTGAAGCT
>JANOZI010000036.1:0-4564 GCA_031429375.1 Acidobacteriota bacterium
CAACCTGCGGCTGCCGAGCGGGACGGCGAACTCGTGGGGCAATCTCGATTACGACGTCAACCTGATGATCGGCGACAAGGCGTTCGATCGGGACGGCCAGCTGTTCTTCGACATCTTCGAATTCGACGGCTTCATGGGCGACGTGGTGACGGTGAACCTCGCGGCCAATCCCTACTTCGAAGTGGAGCGCCGGAAATATCGCTTCCGAATCCTGAACGGCAGCGTGGCCCGGTTCTACAAGATCGCGCTCGCCAACGCCTCGGGCACGGCGCAGCCGATGATCCAGATCGGCAACGACGGCAACCTGCTGCCGCAACCCGTGCTTCTGACGCAGCTGGACCACCTCGGCATCGCCGAACGCTACGACATCATCATCGACTTCTCGAACTACGCCATCGGCGAGAAGCTCCATATGGTGAACCTGGCGGATCACTTCGAATCCGGGAGCCTGAACGGCAAGAAGGTGGTCACGGACCTCAGCCTGGCGGCGGCGCTGTCGGGCACGTCCCAGGATCCGGGCGTCGGACGGTTTCTCGAGTTTCGCGTGGTACGCGACCCGGCGCGGCCGGACGTGAGCCGCGTGCCCGAGACGCTCATCCCGAATCCCGATCACTCGGTTATCCCGGTGGCGCGCGAGCGGACGTTCGAGTTCAACCGCGACGCGCTGCAGACCGGCACGGACCCGATGACGACGGCGCTGGGCAAGTGGGGGATCTCGACCGACGGCGGCGCGGTTCTCGCGGCCGACTACGGGCGGATTTCGGCAGCGCCACGCTTCGGCACCCGTGAGATCTGGCACCTCGTCAACGGCGGCGGCGGGTGGGACCATCCCATTCACATCCACTTCGAAGAGGGGCAGATCCTGGCGCGCAATGGGAGCGCCGCGAACGTGCCGGCGTGGGAGCGCGGCCGCAAGGACGTGTATCGGCTGCGCCCGGGCGGATCGGTCACGATCTCGATCCAGTTCCGCGACTGGGGCGGCATGTTCATGGAGCATTGCCACAACACGACGCACGAGGACAACGCGATGCTGCTGCGGTGGGAGATCAACACGGACAGCGAGCCGCACCTGTCGCCGCTACCGACACCATGTCCGACGCCGCAGGGCGTGGACTTCCACGACCCGACGTAAAGCGGGCGGGAAACGAGATCGATGAGACGTCAGCTCCGACGCGCCGTCGAAGCGCTCGCTGCGATCTGCCTCGCCGCCGTGGCTGCCGTAACTGGCGCCGCGGCGCCGGCGGCAGCGCAGAATGCGCGCTGGGGCGCCGACTACTTTCCCAACGTGACGTTGACGACCCAGGACGGGGCGCCGGTGCGGTTCTACGACGATCTGATCAAAGGCAAGATCGTCGCGATCAACCTGATCTACACCAGCTGCAAGTACGCCTGCCCGCTCGAAACGGCGCGCCTCGCGCAGGTGCAGAAGCTGCTCGGCGACCGCATGGGGAAAGACGTGTTCTTCTACTCGATCTCGATCGACCCCGAGATCGACACGCCCGCGGTGCTGAAGGAGTACGCAAAACAGTTCCGCGCCGGGCCCGGCTGGCTGTTCCTCACCGGCAAGAAGGAGGACATCGACCTGCTCAGCCGGAAGATCGGCCTCTATTCCGCGCCGAATCCCGCCAACCCGGACGGCCACAAGCCGTACCTGCTCGTCGGCAACGAGACGACCGGCCAGTGGATGCGCAACTCGGGCATGGACAACGCGGGCTACCTCGCCACGACCATCGGCAAGTGGCTCGACAACTGGCAGACCGCGAAGGGGACGCCGCGATCCTATACGGCCGCGCCGAAGATCAATCTCGATATGGGTGAGTACACCTTCAAGAGCCACTGCGCCGCGTGCCACACGGTTGGCGGCGGCGACCACATCGGGCCCGACCTGCTCGGCGTCACCGAGCGGCGCGATCCCGCGTGGCTCAAGCGCGTCATCCTGACACCCGACCGGTTGATCGCCGAAAAGGATCCGGCGACGATGACGCTGCTGGAGAAATACAAGCAGGTTCGCATGCCCACGCTGGGGCTGGCCGAGGCGGATGCCGCGGTCCTCATCGAGTTCCTCGGCCGCCGCAAGAGCACCGAGGGAGCGAAGGCGGCGGGGAACTCCCCACCCGCCGCCTCCGCCGCCGCCGCAGCAGGAGCAGCGGATTTCGCTCTGGTCACCGCTCCGTACCTGCGGATGCAGCAGGCACTCAATCGCGACGAAGTCACGGGAATCGCGGCAGCCGCGCTCGTAGTCGCCGACCACGCCGCCAGGCTCGGATCCGGCGGCGACGCGATCCGGACGGCAGCGCAGGCGTTCGGTGCCGCCACGGACGTGACCAGCGCGCGCACCGCGTTCGGCCGCCTCGGCGATGCCCTCATGCGCTACGCGAGCCGCCACGGCGTGGAACTCGGAGCGAATCTCAAAGTGGCCTACTGCCCGATGCTGGACAAGTACTGGCTGCAGCGCGGCGACACGATTCAAAACCCGTTCTACGGCCGCGCCATGTCGGACTGCGGCCGCATTGTTACCAAGATTCCGCCATTGGCTTGAAGAGACCGACGGGACCCTATCAAACGAAGGCGGCGGCGAGTTCCCTCCTCGCCGCCGCCGTACGGTGGACTGGAGTGCCACCTGTTCATCCCTCAGTACCTGCCGAGGCAGGCTCTCAATTGTTACGACGTCACGGGTGGCGGAGCCGAACGAAGGCGGCGGCGCGTTTCCCCGCTCGCCGCCGCCAGTAGCTGAACTGGAGTTCTACCTGTTCATCGCATCCGTTGCTCCTTCCTCCGCGTTAGTCGATTGGTGCGTTCAGGGCTTATCGGACTTCATCTCGAGGAGCCGCACCGGCAAGGCGTCGTAATTGGCAGCCTCGATGCTGTGGGTCTCCTTGTTATACGCAAGCTTCTCCGCCGGCGCGACCTTGCCGATGCCGGTGCCGTCGGCGGTGAACCGGACGTCAAGCAGGGAGAACGCGAACTCGGCCGGCCACTTCACGGTCGGCTGGCCGAACGCGAGAGGATGGTCGGCGACGAGGATCATCTGGCGTCCCTTCGGCGTCTCGATCTGCCGCGCGAAATAGAGGTTGATCGGGTGCCGGAGACGGGCGCGCGCGCCCGAGCCCGGCACGCCGGGGATCAGCAGGACGCCAACCCGGCGTCTGAGACTCTGGAGGGCCGGGAGCAGCCCTGCGGGCCCGCCCTTGTTCAGGGCCGCGGCCAGTTCCTCACCGTCTTTATCGGTGGACCAGTGCTCGATCATGATGTCGATGCGGCCGAACGATGCGGGATCGCCGTCGACCGGCGCCCTGGCGACGAACCGCTGGAACGGCGCGTCCGTGCCCGCGGCCACTGTCGTCGCGGGGCTCACCGCGAGACACAACGAGGCGGCGCAGGCGGTGGCGACGAAGGTGCGAAGGTTTCGAAGACTCATGGCGATGTACTCCGTATGAAAACGCGCCGACCCCGCCCGCGAGCGGGCGGGATCGGCCCTGGTGAAACTACCGGACAATCGGCGTCGTCATGTCCGCCGTGATTTGCGCCGCCGTGCGGGCGCGATTGTAGACGCGGACTTCATCGATCTGACCGTTGAAGAACTCGCCCGAGACGTTGTTGCCGCCGACGCGGAGCGGCTGGTTGGCGGCGGCGATCACCCCGGTCTGCGCCCTGGTCCCCGCGAGGACGCCGTTGACGTAGAGCCGCAGGTTCGCACCGTCGTAAGTGGTCGCGAGGTGCGTCCAGGTGTTCAGCGGCAGCGGTGTCGCCGGAGCCCGGCGCACGCCCTGGTCCGTCGTCGTCAACGTTGGGTTCATGCGCACGTAGCCGGCCGGTCCGACTGTGCCGCCGGCATCCGGTGCGCCGTCGTGTCCATACAACGCGTAAGAAAGGAGCCCGGTGCCGAGAGCGCCGCGTTCCTTCATGAAGACGGTCTCCCAGCCGGCCATCGACGTCGGCCGGACCCACGCCTCGAGCGTCATGCCGCTGGAGAGGTCGAGCGGGCTGTTGGTGGTGTCGGTGATCGTCACCCAATCGTCGATGCCGTCGAAGTTCAGCGCACGGCCGAACTGGCCGGCAACGCGCGTGGCCTGGCGGATCGCGCCGTTGGTTCCGACGGGCGACGAATCGACCGCCGTCGTGCCAGTCGCCTCGTCGAAGCCGAGGGCGAGGACCAGCCCGTCGGCACCGAGCGAAACGACCATGGCAACGGCGCTCCCGGCCGTCAACACCGTACCGGCGATCGGCGTGGTGCTCACGACGCTACCCGCGGGGATGGTCGCGCTGTTGGCGAAGGTCACGGCGCCAACCGTCAGGCCGACACTCGTGATCGACGTCGTCGCCGCCGCTCGCGACAGCCCGACAACGTTCGGGACCACGTTCGCCTGGCCGAGCGACACCACCAGCGACACCGCGCTGCCGGGCGCGGCGTTGGTGTTGCCGGCCGGGTTCTGGCTGATGACGTTACCGGCCAGGACCGTCGCGCTGGGCGACGTCGTGACGGTGCCGACGATCAGTCCGGCTGCGTTGATCGCGGTCGTGGCCGCCGCCTGGGTGCTGCCGACGACGTTCGGTACCAGCGCGC
>JANOZI010000037.1:0-8070 GCA_031429375.1 Acidobacteriota bacterium
ACCGCGCCGAGCATGGTTCCCGGCTCGACGAGTGGCGGCAGCAGCCGCGTCGGAATACCGAGCTCGCTCAACAGTCCGGTCGCCCAGGCGCGGGTCCTCGCATCGACGAACTGCGTGGTGGACGCGATCGTCAGCGAGCGCGCGCGGCTCATGAACTTCACCAATGAAGGCGGCGTGTGCGGCACGACGAGGCTGCTGAAAAACATTGCGGGGTTGTGGCTGCTCCAGGCCTGCCGTCGCGGCTGGTCGGCGGCGGGCCACGACTACAGTTACGATCAGCTCATCATGGCCGCCTCGGACGATCGCCACGCCTTTCGATCGCTGATCGATCCGGATTGTCCGGCCTTCCTGCACCCGGGCGACATGGCCGGGTCGATCGCGGCGTTTTGCCGGCAGACGTCACAAGTGGAGCCGTCCGATCCGCCGGCCTACGCACGAGCGGTGTTCGAAAGCCTGGCCTTCAAATACCGCCATGTGCTCGAAGCGCTCGAGGACGTGACCGGGACGGGCTTCGAGGAGATCCGCGTCGTCGGCGGGGGCGCGCGGAACCGGATGCTCAACCAGTTCACCGCCGATGCGACCGGCCGGCCGGTGATCGCCGGGCCGGTTGAGGCGACCGCGCTCGGTAATATTGCCATGCAGATGATCGCCACCGGCCAGGTGGCCTCGCTCGACGAAGCAAGAGCCGTGATCGAACGCTCCTTCCCGGTCGAGCGCTACGAGCCGTCGAACGCGAAACTGTGGGACGGCCACTATTCGAGATTCCGGGAATACTTGGAGTTGACTTGTGCGTGAGGCGTTATCGGGAACGAGATTTCTGCAAGACCTCTGGAATGACGAGACCGCGGCGCGACTGGCGGATCGACCGCTCGACTTGCTGCAGTACCGGTCGAACCTGCTCGGCGCCGACCTGCGCATTACGAACTTCGGCGGCGGCAACACCAGCTCGAAATTCGATCTGCCGGATCCGCTGACGGGCGCGGCCGCGCGCGTGATGGCGGTCAAGGGCAGCGGCGGCGACCTGCGCTCGATCCGCGCGGATGGCTTTGCCGTGCTGTATCTCGACAGGCTCGAAGCCCTGATCGCCCGGTATCGCGGCGAAGCGTTCGAGGACGAGATGGTGGCGCTCTATCCGCTGTGCGGATTCGGCGACAGCCGCGTCGCCGCGTCGATCGACACCCCTCTGCATGCGTTTCTGCCGTTCGATCACGTCGATCACCTGCATCCGGATTGGGCGATCGCGCTCGCGGCGAGCGCCAATGGCGACAAGCGCCTGGCCGAGTTCAATGCGACCTACGGACGACAGTTGGCCTGGGTGCCGTGGCAGCGGCCCGGGTTCGAACTGGCGCTGATGCTGCGGCGCGCGGTGGAGAGCCACCGCGGTTGTGATGGCATCGTGCTCGGCGGGCATGGTCTGTTCACCTGGGGTGACTCGCAACGCGCCTGTTATGCCAGCAGCATCAAGACCATCGACCAGATGGGCGAGTTCATCGACGAGCGGCGCCGCGCCGCCGCCAGGCCATCGTTCGGCGGCCTCCGTGGTGTCGGCGACCTGTCCACCGGGGCGCGAAGCGCGAAGGTGGATCGCGAATCGACGGTCGCCGAGCTCTTGCCGTTGCTGCGCGGCATCGTCTCGTCGAATCGCCCCGTCGTCGCGCACTGGGATGGCTCCGCCGATGCGCTCGCGTTCGCAAACTCGGCCTGGGCGGAAGAGCTCAGCGCGCTTGGCACGAGCTGCCCGGATCACTTCCTCCGCACGCGCATCTGCCCGATGTTCGTGCCCTGGGATGCCGCGGCCGAACCGGTCGCGACCCTGCAACAGCGCATCACGGAGCGCGCGGCCTCGTATCGCGACAACTACGCCTCGTACTATCGATCGTTCGCCGACCCGGCGTCACCGCGCCTCAGGGATTCGAACCCGTCGGTCGTCGTGATCCCGTCGCTCGGGGTGTTCGGATTCGCCAAAGACAAGCGCGAGGCGCGGATCACGACCGAGTTCTTCGTCAACGCCATTCACGTGATGGACGGGGCCAACGTTCTCGAAGACGCCGACTCGCAGCCGCGCGCCGTGCCGCAGGCGCGCCGGCCGGAGCAAGCGAAAGAGTTCACCAGTTTCCGCAACTACGTGGCGTTGCCGCGTCTCGAGGCGTTTCGGATCGAGTACTGGGCGCTCGAAGAGGCCAAGTTGCAGCGGATGCCGCCGGAACGCGAGTTCAGCAGAAAGATCGTGCTCGTGGTGGGCGGCGGCAGCGGCATCGGACGCGAGGTCGTGTTGCAGATCGCCAGGCGCGGCGGCCACGTGATTGCGGCCGATCGGAATGTGGCCGCGGCCGAGGAAGCGGCGGCGGAAGCGGCGGCGCTGTCGTCGCCAGAGATGGTGATGGCGTGCGGGCTCGATCTCGCGGCGCGCGCGTCGATCGCCGAGGCGCTGCGCGCGGTGACGCTGCGGTTCGGCGGCGTCGACTGCGTGATCAACACCGCCGCGATCTATCCGACGCCCGATCCGTCCACGCCGGCGGAAACGGTGTGGGGCCAGGCGATGACGATCAACGTGACCAGCAACCACGTGCTCGCGCAAGAGGCCGCTGTCATTTTCAAGAAACAGGGCCTGCCGGCGTCGATGGTGCTCACCAGCTCCGCCAACGCCGTCGTCCCGAAACAGGGGAGCGAGCCGTACGACGTGAGCAAGGCCGCGATCAATCATCTGATCCGCGAGCTCGCCGTTGGACTCGGACCGCACGTGCGGGTGAACGGCATCGCGCCGGCGACGGTGGTCGCCGGTTCGTCGATGTTCCCGCGCGATCGCGTGATGGGGTCGCTCACGAAGTACCAGATCGCGTTCAGTGACGCCGAATCGACGGAGTCGTTGCGCGACAAGCTGGCGGAGTTCTACGCGCAGCGAACCATTACGCGGCGGCCAATCCTGCCGTCCGACTGTGCGAATGCGATCTGCTGGCTGGCGGGCGACCAGAGCGCCAAGACGACGGGACACGTGATCCCGATCGATGGCGGTTTGCCCGAGGCGTTCTTACGGTAGCAGGCTGCAGAAGAACGCAGCCTGTTACCAGTTGCCAGTTGCCAGTTGCCAGTTAACAAAAAAGGCAGGTCCGCAATGCTGTTAACTGGAAACTGTTAACTGGAAACTGTTAACTGTTAACTGTCTCTCTCTTTAGACACTAAGCCATCGCGCCGGCTGTCAACAGCAAGCCGTCGTTCGGGTAGACGTGATTGACGTTCTCCGGAGTGACGAGCTGATGTTTGACGAACACCGCGGGAGGCACCGGGCGCCGATGCAGGATGTCGAGCGCCACCGCGATCAGCTCGGCGCCGTAATGTTCCGGAAAGTACGCCACCGACCCGAGCAGCCGCGTGCCGGGCTCCCGCATTTCAGCGCGGCCTTCCGGCGAGGCATTTTGTCCCATGATGGCCGCCGAGTCGGCGCGGCCCGCTTCCTGGAAGGCGCGCAGGGCGCCGAGCGCGCTCGGATCGTTGATCGCGCCGACGACGATCCGCTTCGCGCGCGTACCTCGCAGGTGCCGGCGCATCGCCTCGAAGCTTTCACCCAGCTTGCCGTCGCCATCGAGATAGATGACGCGGGAGTGTTCGAGCGCAGGGCAGGTGTCGCGCATGCCGACGAGCATGCCCGTCAGCCGCATTTTCGGCAGGCTGCCGGCCCGTTCGAGTGCAATGAGGAGGATCTCGTCAGCTTCGCCGTGCCAATGCTGCTTGGCCCATCGCCCGAGGTGGCGGCCGCCGATCAAGCCGGCCTCGTAGTTGTTCGCGCCGTAGTAGGTGGCGCCGGGATGAGGAATCTCGATGGCGATCAGCGGAATGTTCGCCTCGCGGTACTTGGCCGCCACGATCGGCGCGATGTGCTCGTCGGTCTGGAACTCGATGACGAGGTCGACTTTCTCGCGCACCAGCACGTCGGCGTTGCGCTGTGCGATTTTCGGGTTGTAGCGGTTGTCGACCGAGATCAGCTCGATCCCCTCCGCCGTCGCGGCCCGCTGCAACCCTGTCGACACCTCTTTCGAGAATTGATAGTCCGTGCCTTGGGCGGCATAGCCGAGCCGATAAGGTTTGTGCTTGAACGGACGCAGCTGCGAGCGGTACAAGTTCTCGCCGACCTTTTCGACCATGCCGCAGCGTTCCAGCGTATACAGGAGACGAAACGCCATGCTCTTCGGCAATCCGCACCGTGCGCTCACTTCGCGTAGCGGCAGCGCTTCGCCAGACGACCGGAATGCCGAGAGCACTTGCGCGGAGTGCACGACGGATTTGACCAGGTACGGGTCGCGGGTCGGAGTTTCGCGGGTCATAACGACACCTGCCTCGACTTCGAGTGAATTATCCCTGTGTTTCGGGGCATTATCTGTCGATTCCGCATGGTTGAGACAACGAAATGTCATTAGACCCTTGTTTCGCAGTGCGAAAAGCAAAGTGAGGCCTGAGTGACCAGATCGGACCCGTCGCGGATCGTCGCCGAGGCCCTCGATACCTTTCGGATCGAGCTGCCCTCCTGGGGGTTTGCGAATACCGGCACGCGGTTCGGCAAGTTCCTTCAGCCCGCCGCCGCCGCCACGATCGAAGAAAAATGCAGCGATGCCGGGCAGGTCCACGCGCTGACCGGCGCCTGTCCGTCGGTCGCGCTGCATGTCGAATGGGATTTCCCGCGCGGGCTCGACGATGTCGGGTCGGTGCGGGCGGCGGCGAGCCGGGCGGGCATCACGCCGGGCGCGATCAACCCCAACGTCTTCCAGGATCAGCGCTACAAATTTGGCTCGTTCGGCAACCCGGACGAGCAAGTGCGCCGGATGGCGATCGCGCACTGTGTGGACAGCGCCAGGATTGGGCAGCAACTGCAGTGCCGCGACCTGTCGCTGTGGTTCGCGGACGGGTCGAATTACCCGGGCACCGCCAGCATCCGGCAGCGCAAACGCTGGTTCGAAGAGGGTCTGACGACGCTCCACGCTGCGCTCGGGCCGGGGCAGCGCATGCTCGTCGAATACAAACCGTTCGAGCCCGCGTTCTATCACACCGATATCGCGGACTGGGGCATGGCGTTGCTGCTCGCGCGCGAGGCCGGGCCGAACGCCAGGGTGCTGGTCGATACCGGCCATCACTACCTGTCGCAGAACATCGAGCAGATCGTCGCGTGGCTCCTCGACGAAGAAATGCTGGGCGGCTTCCATTTCAACGATCGCCGCTACGCAGACGACGATCTGACGATGGGCTCGATCGATCCGTACCAGATCTTTCGCATCTTTCACGAGATTCGATTCTTCGAACGGGAACGCGGCGCTGGGGCCGACGTCGCCTACGTCGTGGACCAGAGCCACAACCTGAAGGGCAAGATCGAAGCGATGCTGCAAACGGTGATGAACGCGCAGGAGCTCTACGCGAAGGCCGCGCTCGTCGATCACCCGCGCCTGCTCGATGCCCAACGATCCACCGACCTGGTTCGCGCCGAAAACTGCCTGCAGGATGCGTTCAAGACCGACGTCCGCGACGCGATCGTCGAGTGGCGGCAGGCGAGGGACATCCCGGCGGATCCGCTCGAGGCGTTCCGTCAGAGCGGCTATCTCGAACGCATCACCGCGGCCCGGGGCGCGCGCAACGCGTCCGGCAGCACGGCATATGCGTAGGACACATCCGTGAGCGTGCCCGAAACGCTTCTGAGCCTGCGGTCGATCACGAAGAGCTTCGCGGGGGTCCACGCGCTCAAAGGGGTGTCGTTCGATCTCCGGCCCGGCGAGGTCCATGCGCTCGTCGGCGAGAACGGCGCCGGCAAATCGACACTGATCAAAATCGTGACCGGCGCCGAACGACCCGATGCCGGCACGCTCAACGTCTCGGGCTGCGAGGTCGCGCAGATGGATCCCGCCACGTCGCGGTCGCTGGGCATCGCGGCGATCTATCAGCAACCGGCCTTGTTCCCGGACCTGACGGTCAGCGAAAACATCGCGCTGTCGGTTGAGGTCCGCCGCATGTGGGGCCGGGTGCGCTGGGCGGATCGTCATGCCGGTGCCCTGGAGCTGCTCGGCCGGGTCGGCGCCTCGATCGATCCCGGGCGGCTGGCCGACACGCTGTCCATGCCGGAACAGCAGCTCGTCGAGATCGCCAAGGCGATCGGCAGCGATGCGAAAATCCTGATCATGGATGAGCCGTCAGCCTCGCTGACCGATCGCGAGGTGGATCGGCTCTGTGACGTGGTGACGCGCCTGCGATCGCAGGGCGTCGGCATCATCTACATCTCCCACCGGTTGGAGGAAGTGTTCACGCTCGCCGATCGCGTGACCGTCCTTCGCGATGGCGAGTCGATCGCCACGCGCGACCGTGCCGCAATCGATCGATCTGAATTGATTCACCTGATGGTGGGCCGCGAGTTGTCGGCGGTGTTTCCGAAGCGGCCGATCGCGCCGGGCGACGTCGCGCTCGAAGTCCGAGACCTGACCAGCCGCGCCGCGGGCATTCGCAACATCTCGTTCTCGGTGCGGAGCGGAGAGATTCTCGGCATCGCCGGGCTGGTCGGTTCCGGCCGCACCGAACTGGCGGAAACCATCTTCGGACTGCGCCCGGTGGATAGCGGTGACGTGCTGGTCGGCGGACTGTTGCGACCTATCGGCTCACCGCGCGATGCCCTTGCCGCAGGGCTCGCGTATGTGCCTGAGGATCGCCGCCGCCACGGCGTCGTGCTCGAGATGCCGATCTCGTCGAATACCAGCCTGGCGAGCTTGCGATCGATTTCAAGGCGGGGCCTGATCGATCGCCGCGCGGAACGGCACGGCGCCGAACGGCTGATTGATCGTCTCCGCATTCGCACCTCCGGTGCCGGCGCGGCGGCGGGCAGTTTGTCGGGCGGCAATCAGCAGAAAGTGGCGCTCGCGCGCTGGCTCGCGACCGAGCCGGCCGTCCTCATACTGGACGAGCCAACCCAGGGCATTGACGTCGGCGCGAAGTCGGAGATCCATGCGCTGATGCAGGAACTGGCGGAGCGGGGCCTGGCGATCGTCATGATCTCGTCGGATCTGCCGGAGATCCTGGGGATGAGCGACCGCATCGCGGTGATGCGCCGCGGCACCTTCGCCGGTGTGCTGTCTCGTGCCGAGGCGACGCCCCAGGCGATCCTGACACTCGCACTCGAGGCCGCCGCGTAGCGTCGCCAGATGGCCACTCGCGAGCTGTCGGTTGGCGCCGCGATTCTTGGATTGGCCGCGGTCCTCGCGGTGGCGGCCCCGTCCTACTTCGCCCCCGACAACCTGCGCGACATCTTTCTGTCGAACGCTTCGGTCTTGATCGTCGCGATCGGCATGACGTGGCTGATTCTCAGTGGAGAAATCGATATCTCCGTCGGATCGATCTTCGCGGTGAGCGGCGTGGTGGCAGGTGTGCTCGCGAAGTCGGGGCTGCCGCTGGCCGCCGCCGCGATGGGCGCGGTGATCGCCGGTGCGGCGCTGGGCGCGGTCAACGGCGCCTTGGTCGCGTACGCGCGCATTCCATCGATTGTCGTCACCCTTGCGACGATGGTTGCGCTGCGAGACGGGCTGCGCTGGACGACCCAGGGGCAATGGGTGACCGACCTGCCCGCACAGTTTCAATGGCTCGGCGTGTCGCAGCGCGGGCACGCGCTCGTGATGGCGAGCCTCGCCGTTGCGCTGATCGCGGTGGCGTTCTCGACCTTGCGTTGGCTGAACTTTGGACGGGCTGTTTACGCGACCGGATCGAACCGCGAAGCCGCGCGGCTGGCGGGCCTCGACCCGCCGCTCGTCGTGTTCGCCGTGTTCGTCTTGATCGGAGGCCTGATCGGGCTGGCGGCGGTGCTGAACGCGACCCGCTTCAACCAGATTCCGATCAATGCGGGGCTCGGACTCGAGCTCAAGGTGATCGCCGCCGTCGTCGTCGGTGGCGCCGCCATTACCGGCGGGCGCGGCACCATCACGGGAACGGTGCTGGGCGTGGTGCTGCTGGCGGCCATCGGTCCGGCGCTGACCTTCCTGGGTGTGAGCGCGTACTGGGAACGCGCGATCCAGGGCGGCATCATCTTGATCGCGATCGCGACCGATCGCATGG
>JANOZI010000038.1:0-12404 GCA_031429375.1 Acidobacteriota bacterium
ACCGCGGTTCAGACCGGCGTCGTCATGGTGATTTACCTGGAGGAGGCCGTCGCGCGCAAGCGGCTCGAGCTTGGCGGCACGCTGACGCGCGCGGCGTTGCGCGACGCCGTGATGGAGGGGGCCTTGCTTCGGCTGCGCCCCAAAGTGATGACGGTCTCCACCGTCGTCGCGGGCCTGCTGCCGATCATGTGGAGCACGAGCGTTGGAGCGGAGGTGATGAAGCCGCTGGCTACGCCGGTGCTGGGCGGGATGATCTCGTCGCTGATCCATGTGCTGATCGTGACGCCGGTGATCTTCTTCTCCATCCAGGAACGGCGGCTCGGGCTCCGGCACCAGGAACTCCCGGTGACCGCGACGCGGCCGCGCGCCGGTTCCAGAATGGTGTTGCTCGCGGTGGTGCTGGCGGTCGTGGCCGCAGGCGTGGTTGCGACGTGGCGGTTCACGCGAACGCCGTCGACCGGGACGAACTCGAGCTCGGCGAGCGGCGCCGTCGTTCAGACCGTGCCGGCAGGAGACATCCAGATCGTGCTGCGGTCACCGACCGGCACGCTGAAGACCGGCCGCAACAGCTTCACGATTGAATTCCGGTCGTCGTCGGGCGACCTGATCGACGCCGGGACGGTGCGCGTCACGGCCAACATGGTGATGCCTGGCATGGTGATGTCGGGCGACGTGCAGGTCAGCCCGGCGGCGGCGCCCGGACGATACACGGCGAGCGCTGAGTTCGCCGGGGCCGGGTCGTGGCAGATGAGCATCGAATGGAACGGTCCGGCCGGCCGCGGATCGGCCACCTTTGAGGGAGCGGTGCAATGACGACGACTCGACGAATCACGAGCGTGTTGATCGCGGCCGTCGCGCTCGCGGCGCCGGTGCATGGCCAGGAGCCCGCCGCGCTGACGGCGCGCTACGTGGACGAGCGTGGCGGCCTCACACTGGACCAGGCCACGGCGCGGGCCCTCGCGCGCGAGCCGTCGATCCGCGCTTCGCGTAGCGACATCGCCGTCGCGCGTGGCGCGAGGCTGCAGGCCGGCTTGCGCCCGAATCCCTCGCTCACCTTCGAGCGCCGCGACGAGCCGGCGGGTCAAGACAACCAGACCAGCGTCGGCGTCGAATGGCCGTTGGATTTGTTCCGTCGCGCCGGGCGAGTGCGGACCGCGGATCAGGAACTGGTCGCGGCACTGCTTGTCGTCGCCGACCGCGAACGCCTGCTCGTCGCCGACGTCCGGATGGCATACGGCGTCGTCGCGGCTGCAGTCCGCGACCTCACGGTGGCCGATGATGAAATTGCGGTGGCCGGGCGCCAGTTGGATCTCGAGCGAGCCCGCGTCGAGAGCGGACGGACGCCGCCCCTCGAGCGGGATCTGCTCGACGTCGAACTGCGCCGGCTTGAAGCGGAGCGGCTGCTGTCGGCCGGCCGCGCCGACGCGGCGATGGTCGTGCTCAAACAAGCGCTCGGCATGGCGCCGGAAGAACCACTGCTGTTGAGGGACACGATTGAGACGCTGGTGTCGGGCCACACATCCGCCGCTGTGGTGACGACACCCACCACGACCACTGCGCGGCCGGACGTGCTCGAAGCCGGGGCGCGCGTCACGCTCGCGGAGGCGCGGATCGATCAGGCGCGGCGCGAGGGGCGGGTTGACATCAGCGTGTACGGGACCTACATGCGTATGGACGCGGGATTTCCGCAGCGAGGCTTCAGTGTGGCGGGCGTGCTCGAGCCGGTGCGCAGTCGCTTCAACTATCTTGCGGGCGGAGCGATGGTCACGGTTCCGGTTTTCAATCGCAATGAGGGTCGCGTCGCCGCGGCGGAGGCGGAGCGCGCCGGCGCGGAAGCGCGCCGCGACGCGGTGATGTTAGCCGCCCGCGCCGAGGTCGCGGCGGCACAGGCCCGAGACCTGCACGCGCAGCGCGCGGTGAATCTCTACGCGGCCACGATCCGGGGCCTCGCGCGCCAGAACCGCGATGTCGTGCGGCAGACCTTCGAGCTCGGTCGGGGCACGGTGTTCGAGGTGCTGGCGGAGCAGCGACGCTATCTCGACGTCGAGCGGGCGTTCACGGCCGCGTTACGAGAGGCGTGGGAGGCGCGCGCTGCGTTGCAGCGTGCGTTGGGAGAAATGCCATGAATGGGTCGTCACGCGTCAGTGTGCGATGGCCGGTCCTCGTGGTCGCAGGCCTGGCGCTTCTTGCGGCCGGAGCGGGTGCGGCATACCTCGGTTTCCGATCGAGCGCGTCGCCGCGGCCGGCCCCGAACGAACACGCCGTCGGCGCCGGCAGCGGCACGACGCCTGCTGGTGCGATGACGTCTGGTTCCGCTCCAACCGCATCAGGAGCGTTGTCCGACGTCGTCGTGACCCTCAGCCCGGAGGCGATCGAGCGGGCCGGGATCACGGTCACCGCCGTCACCGCTGGAACAGCCTCGAGCGGTCTGCGGGCCCCCGGTGTCGTCGAGCCCAACGCCTACAAGCAGATCGTGGTGACACCGCTCGTCAGCGGACGGATCACGCGCGTCAGCGCCGAACTGGGCCAGCAGGTTCAACGGGGCCAGACGATCGCGCAGATCTTCAGCCCAGAACTGGCGGAAGCGCAGACGCGGTACGTGTCGGCACGCGCCGAACTCGACGCGCACGAGCAGGAACTGGCCCGCACCGAGAAGCTGGTGGAGATCGGCGCCGCAAGCCGGCAGGAATTGGAGCGGATTCACGCCGAGCATACCGCTCGACGCGCCGAGGTGCAGAGCCTCGCCACACGCCTGCAACTGCTCGGCCTGTCGGCGACGGTGATCGAGACCCTCGGCCCCGGCAAGTCCGTCGAGGCCACCACCACTGTGGCTGCGCCGATCGCCGGCGTGATCACCAAACGCGAGGCGAACGTCGGCACGAATGTCGACCCGTCGACACAGCTGTTCACCATCGTCGATTTGGCGACCGTGTGGCTGGTTGCGGATGTGTTCGAGAAGGACTTCGCCCGCGTTCGTGTGGGCACTCTCGCGACGATTACGACCAGCGCCTATCCGGACCTCGCCCTGCGGGGCCGCGTCAGTTATATCGATGCGCAAGTCAGTCCCGAAACACGGACGGCCAAGGTGCGCGTCGAAGTACCCAACCCGCGCGCCGAGCTGCGCCTCGGCATGTATGCGGAGGCGGTCTTTGGAGGAGACGAGGGTCCCGCCACTCCGCTGATCCCACGCAGTGCCGTTCAGAATGTCGGCGATCGGACGGTGGTGTATCTGGTCGATCCCACGCAGCCGGGACGATTTACCGAGCGGGAGGTGCGCCTGGGAACACCGGCGGCGGATCGAGTGTCGGTGTTGGCTGGCGTCAAACCAGGCGACGTCGTTGTGGCGGAGGGCAGCTTCTCTGTCCGCGCGGAGCGCGAGCGTCTCGGGTTGCGCTCCTCCGCCGGGCTACCGGGACACGGCTCGATGCCGAGTGGGGAAGTGCAGGAAGCCAGTATTACTGTGACCGACGCGAGCTTTGACCCGCAGCGCCTCACGCTCAAAGCCGGGGTGCCCGCGCGGCTGACGTTCACTCGCACGAGCGACAAAACGTGCGCGACCGCGGTGGTGTTTCCGACGTTGAACATCCGGCGCGATCTCCCGCTCAACCAGCCGGTCGTGATCGAATTCACTCCGGCCAGGGCGGGTGACACGACCTTCGCGTGCGGCGTGAATATGCTGAAAGGAGTCGTCGCCGTCACGGCAGGACGGTGAAGTCGGGTAGCATGCGCGGATGAGTGACCGCCCGCGGCCCGGGATCGAGCGAGGGCGGCTCGGATCCATCGACGCGCTACGCGGCCTCATCATGATCGTGATGGCGCTCGACCACGTGAGCTTCATGGTCGGACGGTTTCATTCAGGCGAAATGTGGGCCGGGCTGTGGACGCGCTACTCGAGCCCGATCGCGTTTCTCACCCGCTTCGTCACGCACCTTTGCGCCCCCGGTTTCTTTTTCCTGATGGGCGCCGGCATCAGCCTGCTGGCCGAGAGCCGTCGCCAACAGGGCTGGAGCGACGGGCGCATCTCCGGATTCCTTCTCAAGCGCGGCCTGCTGCTCGTGGTGGTGAGTTTCTTTCTCGAGATTCCGGCGTGGCTGATCGGTCTGATGTCGTCACGCGTCGAACCGCTGACGGGATCGGACTCGATCATCCCCGGCGACGGTCCGCCGCTGATGGTCTTCACGGTGCTCGTCGGGCTGGGCCTGTCGATGGCGCTCAGCGCGGCGTTCATTCGCTTCCGCGCGGCGGTGTGGGCGGCGCTCGCCGTGGCGGCATTACTGGCAACGGCATTGCTGACGCCGGGTCCGGAACACATCTCGACCGCTTACGGCTTCTTCACGGGCCTTTTGCTGATTCCGGGAATCAACCATCACATCTGGGTGCAGTATCCGGTGATCCCGTGGTTCGGAATCGCGGCGCTCGGCGTGTTGTTCGGCCGATGGATCGTGCGCGATCGGCGCGCGGCGCTCGGCAGCGCGCCATGGCTGGGCCTGGCCGCGCTGGCGGCGGCGATCGGCCTGCGCGCGTACGGCGGTGTTGGGAACATCAGGGTGCCGCGGGATACGTCGTGGATCGAGTTCCTGAACTTCATCAAGTACCCGCCCGCGCTGGTCTTTACCCTCTTCATGCTCGGCGTCAATCTGTTGCTGCTGACCGCCTTCGAACGGATACCGGTATTACTCGCGCCGGCCGGTCGCGTGCTGCGTGTATTCGGCGAAGCGCCGCTGGCTTTCTACCTCGCGCACCTCTGGCTGTTCGCACTCGTGGGGGCCGTGGCGTTTCGTGATGGCGCCGGCTACCTCGCGGTCTATCTCGTCTGGCTGGCGGGATTGTGGCCGCTGTATGTCGTGACGCGGCGTTACCGAGACTTCAAGCACGCCAAACCGATCGACTCATATTGGCGGTTGTTCTAAGATCTCGTCGACCGTTCGTGATGCTCAGGCCCATCGTGATCCTCGTACTGGCGGGCGGCCTCAGCGCCTGTGATGGTTCGCCACCGCCGGCGAGCCCGCCAACGACGCTCGTGATCGCACAGGGGGGTGATCCCGGCGCGCTGAATCCCGCCGTCACGACCTCGGGTAACACCCACCCGGTCACCGACCAGATCTTCAACGGTCTTGTCGGCCTCGACGCCGACCTCAAGCCGGTTCCAGAGCTGGCCGAGAGCTGGCAAATCGAAGACGACGGCCGCACGTATCGATTCACGCTTCGCGACGACGTGCGGTGGCACGACGGCGCCCGATTCACGTCGGGCGACGTGAAGTTCACCTTTGAAAATGCGCTCCTGAAGTACCACTCGCGCACGCGCGCGGCGCTTGAAGGCCTGTTGCTGGCGGTGGACACCCCCGATGAGCGGACCGCGGTCTTCCGGTTGAAGCGACCGTACAGTCCGCTGTTGCAGCGGCTCGATGTCGTCGAGGCCTCGATCATCCCGCGGCATCAGTACGAAGGGCAGGATCTCCTGAGCGGCGAGCCGACGCGGCATCCGATCGGCACCGGCCCCTTCCGCTTCGTCAGCTACGCGCCGGGAAACAATGTCGTGCTCGAGCGGAATCCGGATTATTTCCGCAAGGGATTGCCCGGAGTGGATCGGCTGGTCTTCCGCATCTTCCCGAATCCGTCGATGTCGATCGCGGCGCTCGAGAACGGCGAGGTCGATTACGTGGGCGGCGTGCCGGGCGCGGATGCCGATCGGCTGCGCAAGAATGCCGAGATCGCGGTCGTGTCAGGCACCGGCGGGTCAGGCGGATCGATCTGCGAAGACGTGTTGATCCCGAACCTCACGCGCAAGCCGTTCAGCGATCTGCGCGTGCGTCGCGCCTTTGCCCACGCCATCGACAAGCGGTTCATCGTCGATCGCGTCTATTTTGGCCAGGGCACGCCCGCAACCGGTCCGATTAGTCATTTGCTCTCGTGGGCCTACACGCCAGAGACGCGGCAGTATCCACACGATCGGGGGACCGCCCGAAAACTTCTGGACGAGGCGGGCTTGAAGGCGGGGAAGAACGGCGAGCGCTTTGCGATCACATTCACGCATGCGCAGAATCAACAGCGATTAGCGCAGGCACTGCGCCAGCAGCTGGGCGAAGTCGGGATCACGCTGAATCTGCAAACACTCGACTTCAACGCCGCGGTGGAGCAGGTGTTCGTCAAGAAGACGTTCGATCTGGGCTTTGCGTCGTTCTGCAACGGCAACGACCCCGACATCGGTGTTCGCCGTGTCTACGTCTCGTCGAACATTGGTCCGTTCCCGTTTTCCAACGGCGCCGGCTACCGTAACGCGCGGATTGATCAATTGTTCGATCTGGCATCCGCGCCCGCCGAGCGCGACGCGCGCCGCCCGCACTACGTCGAGATTCAGCAGATCCTGACCGACGAAGTGCCGTATTTTTGGCTGATCGATTCCGAGGGATTGCGGGCTCACCGCACCGCGTTCACCGGGTTCCGGTTGTGGACCGGCGCGTTCGTGGAAGCCGTGAAACCTGTGGCTCCATGATCCGCGCTGAAGCCTCTGCGACGGTCTGGCTCGGTCGGCGCGTCCTGCTCGCGGTGCCGGTCGTGGCCGGCGTCACGGCGCTGACGTTCCTGCTCATTCACCTCGCGCCCGGCGATCCCATCTATGCGCTGGCCGGCGACGGCGGCAGCCCCGCGTACTACGCGGAGATGCGCGCGCGCTACGGCCTGGACCAGTCGCTGCTGACGCAATTTGCCACCTATGCGCGCCTCGTCTTCAGCGGTGACTTGGGCTACTCGTTCCTGTTCCAGGCCCCGGTCATGCGCGTGATGCTCGATCATTTGCCCTCGTCGTTACTGCTCGGCGTCGCCGCTCTGGTGCTCGCGGTCGTGATCGGTGTGTTGCTCGGACTCGTCTGCGCAATCGCGGCCGGCACATGGATCGATCGCGCGATTCGAGTCGCCATCTCCGTGATCTACGCATCGCCGGTGTTCTGGATGGGCCAGGTGCTGATGCTCCTGGTCGCGCTCAAGCTGGGGTGGCTGCCGGTGGCCGGTATGACTTCCGCGCGAGAGCCGCTGAGTGGGATTGGCTATGCCGCCGATGTGGCGCGACACCTGATCCTGCCGGCCATCACGCTGGCGCTGCCGTTTATCGCCATCGTGACCAGCGTGACGCGCGCGAGCGTGATCGGCATGCTGCGCGAGCCCTTCATTGGCGCGGCCGCGGCGCGCGGCGCGTCGCGCTGGGCGCAGGTCGTGCATCACGCGGGGCCCAACGCCGCGATGCCGATCGCGGCGCTGGTCGGGCAACACGCCGCGGAGCTAGTGGCCGGAGCGGCGCTAACCGAGTCGCTGTTCGGCTGGCCGGGCATGGGCTTTCTGGTGCTGCACGCGTCGCTGCATCGCGACTACCCGCTCGTGACCGGCGCGTTCATCGTCATTTCCGCTGGTGTCGTGATCGTCAACATCATCACCGACGCGGCCTGCGCCTGGCTGGATCCCCGTGCGCGTCTCGCCTAGATCCACCGGCGCGGTCCTGCTGGCGGGGCTGGTGATGGTCGCGGTGCTGGCGCCGTGGCTGGCCCACATCGATCCTTCGTCGATCGCCGGCGAGGCGCTGCGATCGCCGACGGCCCAACATCCCTTCGGCACCGACGATCTCGGACGCGATCTCTTTTCGGGCGTCCTCTACGGCACCCGCACCTCGCTCGTGGTCGGGTTTGTCGCGGCCGCGCTGTCCCTCTCTGTTGCCCTGCTCGTGGGTGGCACGGCCGCGATGCGCGGCGGGGCCGTCGATCACGCGCTGATGAGAAGTACCGAATTCGTGCAGGCGTTGCCACGGTTCTTCTTGGTCGTGTTGATCGTGAGCCTATTCGGCAGCGTCCACGGCGTGATCATCCTGGTGATCGGGCTAACGACGTGGCCGGCGACGGCCCGGGTGTTCCGGGCGCAGGTGCTCAGCGTGCTCGGCCGTGACTTCGTGCTGGCGGCGCGCGCCTCCGGCGGATCGGACCGCGCCATCCTCGTGCGCCACGTGCTGCCGCACGCGGCGCCGGTGGTCGCGGCCGAAGCGGCCTACACCGTGGGCGGCGCGATTCTCGCGGAAGCCGGCCTCAGCTTTCTTGGCCTGGGCGACCCCTCCGTGATCAGTTGGGGCGCCTTGCTTGGAGGCGCCCAGCATTTTGTTCGCGAAGCGTGGTGGATGTCGGTGTTTCCCGGAATGGCGATTACACTCACGGTGCTCGCCTGCAATTTGATGGCCGACGCATTCGTCAGGCCGCGGCGCTCGTAACTCTTAACTCTTAACTTCTACCGCTTGTCCGCGGCGATCAGATCGTTCGTGAGCTTTCGCATCGCCATGATGCTGGCCGCGCCCGAGTTGAAGTCCAGTGGCGGTTGTCCGGCTCGTTCCGCATCCGCCAGGCCAGGGTCGTAGGGAATCTCGCCGGCGATCGTCATCTTGTGCGCCGCGCAGAATGCGGACACCGCCTCGCGGTCGGCGTCGTTGCGGACCTTATTGAGGACCGCGCTGACCTCGGCGATGCCGAGCTCCACCGCCAGATCGGCCACGCGCCGGGCCGTCTCCATCGATCGATAGTAGGGCTCGACCACCGCGAGAAAGCGCGACACGTGCTTACCGGTGCCGCGGGACAAATGTTCGAGACCAGCTTCCATGTCGACGACAATATCGAAGGCGTCGGGAGCTTTGGCGACCAGTTCTCCGAGAAAGCCACGGACCGTGGCATGGGCTCCGCACATTCAACCGGCGCCGCCGTGTCCAACGGCGCCCATCACGACCAGCCGCACCCCGTCGGGCGTCCTCGTGCCGTATTCCTCGAGCACTTCCATCGGATCGCGCAGGAAAGTCGAGCGCATCGAGCCGTCGGGTTGCGTCTCGCGTTTGAGCAGCGATCGGGGCAGCGCCGTGATGTCTTTCGCGCGATCCGGCTGCAGCCCGAGCGTCGTCGCGAGGTTGGGATTGGTGTCGGCGTCGATCGCGACGACCTGACGCCCGGCCTGCGCCAGCAGGCGCGCCACCGTGCCCGCGATCGTCGTCTTCCCGCTTCCACCTTTACCGGCAATGGCAATACGCATGTGTCTCGCATCTTACCGCCGTTGCAAGTCCGTCTCTAAGGCGCTGAACAAGGCGAGCAATGGATGAGCCGGCTGGCTCTGATCGCCGTCGATTCAAGAAGAACGGTTGTTCCGAAGACCGCACGCTCGTATAGTCGGGGAGTCTGCGCACGCATTGATGATGGAACGAGTGGCCATCGAAGTGACGGGGTTGGTGCAAGGGGTCGGCTTCCGCCCCTTCGTCTACTCCCTTGCAAAGGCGCTCGACCTCCGCGGCTCCGTCCAGAATCGCGGCGCGCACGTGTTCGTGGACGTGGAAGGTGAGCCCGGCGCCCTCCACGCGTTCGTCGATCGGCTCACCCGCGAATCGCCCGCACACGCTGCCATCGATCGCGTCCGGTGCCAGCCGCTCGCGCCCGCGCATCATCAACATTTCGTGATCGCCGGCAGTGAGGCCTCCGCGGATGCCGGCGTCCGAGTGCCTCCGGATGTCGCCACGTGCGACGCCTGCCTGCGCGAGATGTCCGACCCGGCGAATCGACGCTACCGTCACGCGTTCATCAGCTGCACCGATTGCGGGCCGCGTTTTTCGATCATCTCGACGATGCCGTACGACCGGGCCGCCACCACGATGGGCGCCTTCGCGATGTGTGCGGCGTGCCGCGCCGAATATGCGGACCCTTGTGATCGCCGCTTTCACGCCCAGGCCATCGCGTGCCCGAACTGCGGGCCAGTGCTGGTCGCGCGAGATCGCCACGCGATTAGGGCACACGGCGACGCCGCGCTGGCTGGCGCCGTCTCAGTCCTGCGCGACGGCGGCATCGTCGCCATCAAGGGACTGGGCGGCTTTCATCTCGCATGTGATGCCACCAGCGATTCCGCCGTGGCGGAGCTCCGCCGCCGCAAGGGCCGCGAGGCACGCCCATTCGCAGTGATGATGTCGGATGACGAAGGCCGGCGGCTGTGTTCGCAGGCGGGAACGTCCGCGCTCGCCGCCCTGGTCTCGCCCGAACGGCCGATCGTGCTCGTGCCGAGGAACTCAATCCGGGGCAGCATTGCGTCCAACGTTGCAGATGGCTGTCCGACGGTCGGCGTGCTGCTGCCGTACACGCCGATCCATCATCTGCTGCTGGAGGGTGGCGGCACACCGCTGGTGATGACGAGCGGCAATCGCAGCGACGAGCCGATGGTGTGCGATGACGAGGCAGCGCTGGATCAACTCGGAGACGTCGCCGACGTGTTCCTCACGCACGACCGGCGGATCGAGTCGCGCTGTGACGATACGGTCGTTCTGGCCGCGGGGGCGCGGGTGTCCCCGGTGCGGCGCGCGCGCGGCTTTGCCCCGTCACCGTTACGGCTCGCCGAAGAGGCGACACCTGCGGTGTTGGCCGTCGGCGGACATTTGAAGAACACGTTCTGCGTGGCCGCGAACCGTCATGCCTATGTCTCGCAGCACATCGGCAACCTGGAAACGCCGGCCTCGTACGAGGCCTTGGGTCGCACCGTTAAGCAGATGATCGCGCTGATCAACACGGCGCCTGAGGTCGTCGCGCACGACCGACACCCCGATTACCTGTCAACCCGTTTCGCGATGGAGTTTCCTGCGGCCCGCCGAATTGCCGTGCAGCACCACCACGCTCATGTGCTGTCGTGCGTGGCCGAACATCAGTGTACGGAACCGGTGATCGGCGTGGCGTTCGACGGCGCCGGGCTGGGTGACGACGGGGCGACGTGGGGGGGAGAGTGGCTCGTGGTCGAGGGCGTCGAATGCCGACGCGCGGCCCACCTGGCCTACGTTCCGTTGCCGGGCGGGGATGCCGCCGCCCGCGAGCCCTGGCGAATGGCCGTGGCGCACCTGTCCAGCGCGTACGGCCCCGGGCTTGGCCCCCTCGGTGATGCGTTGGCCAATCGCGTCACGCCCGCGCGCCTCGACTTCGTGCAGCAGATGATCGCCCGTGGCCTCTGCTCGCCGCCGACGTCGAGCATGGGCCGGCTGTTTGATGCGGTGGCGGCGCTGATCGGTTTGCGTGACGCCGCCGGATTCGAAGGCCAGGCGGCGATGGCGCTCGAAGCCGTCGCGGCGTCGAACACCTCTCTGACGTATCGTTTTGATACCAGCACCGCGGCGGACACGTGGACCATCGACGCGGCGCCAGTGATCCGGCAGATGGCGATGGACGTCGGAGCCGGCCGTTCGCGTGCGGACATGGCGGCGGCGTTTCACGACGCGGTCGGAGACATGATTGCCGAGGTCGCTGGACGAATCGCCCGCGACACCGGCATTCGCCGGGTGGCCTTGACCGGCGGCGTGTTCCAGAACGCGCGGCTCAGCCGGCACGCGGCGCAATCGCTCGAGGCCGAGGGTCTCGACGTGCTCGAACACCGCCACGTGCCGTGCAATGACGGCGGCCTGTCCCTGGGCCAGGCGCTCATGGCCATGCGATCGGTGCGAGTGAACGGCTTGATAGAGGATCGCATCGCATGTGCTTAGGCATTCCCGGCCGCGTCGTCGAGTTCGTGGACGAGGCGCGGCAGCTCGCGAAGGTCGAGGTCGCCGGCGTCAGGCGCACGGTGCATGTCGGGCTGTTGCTGCCCGAAGGCCTCGCGCCCGGCGACTGGGTGTTGCTGCACGTCGGCTTCGCCATCAGCAAGATTGACGAAGACGAGGCGAAGCGGACCATCGCGTTTCTCGAAGAGCTGGGTGAAGCCTACGAGAAGGAACTGGACGAGATCGCCGCGAGCAAGATCGAATGATCACCGCGGGCACTCACCCGATCGTTACGGAGCACTTCGCCCGCAGCGTCGCGGCGACGACGGGTTTCTTCGAGGACGAGAGCCGGCGCGTCGCGGAGTGTTGCCGCCGCATGGCCGACCATTTCAACCGCGGGGGCACCCTGTTCGTGATGGGCGAAGGCGCCCAGGCCAGCGATGCGCAGCATGTCGCGGTCGAGTTCGTGCATCCCGTGATCGTCGGCAAGCGCGCGTTGCCCGCTGTCTGGGTGCCTGACATCGCCGCGTCGGCGTCGGACATCGTCATGGCGCTGGCCACCGATGAAGTGCCGCCGCTCGTCAGGGTCGCGCTGTCGGAGGCACGAGACGCGGGGGCGCTGACGATCTTGATCACGGGCGGGGCGGTGCAACCTGAACCGGCCGCCGACTGTCATTTCCGGATCGGCGATGCCAACGCGCTCGTAATCCAGGAAGTCTCGGAAACGCTGTACCACGTGCTGTGGGAGCTGGTGCATGTGTTCTTCGACCATCGCGAGGAGGTCACATGAGCGATTCGCTCGGCGAGCCGCAGTGTGACGCACCGGACAACCACTGCCACCTGTGCGGCGACACGGCGGTCGTCGGTCGCGTGACGGAACTCCATCCGG
>JANOZI010000039.1:0-12521 GCA_031429375.1 Acidobacteriota bacterium
CTGCGACCCGGTCGTGAACCTGTACGACTATATCTACGGCATCCGCAAGGATCGCGTTGAGGTGGTCTGGCCGGTTACGGCGCGGGGCCACTCGCAGTAGGGAACCCGAGGGCTTAAGGACTTAAGGGCTCGAGGGCTTGAGAAAAACCCAAGCCCCCAGCCCCAAGCCCTCAAGCCCCCTGAATCACTAGGGCAGATTGAGCAACCACGCTCCGAGACCGTGCGTGGCGGCGAACAGCTTGCGCGCGCCCGCCTTCATGGTCAAACCGGCCACTTCCACGTTCGGCATGCCCGGAGCGGCCGCGGTCCAATCGGTCGTGCCCGCCACCAGGCGGAAGACGCCGAAGTCGCTTGCCGCATACAGATCGCCGTTGACGTCGTCGCTGGCGATGTCGTTGATCGGAATGTCGCCGAGGTCGTAGCTCACGTCCGTCCACGTCGCGGTGCCGGTGACCGGGTTGTAGGTCACGCTGAAGACGTGCCCCGGCAAGGTGGGTGTCGTCGCGTTGAAGCCTTGGTACGAGATCCAGGCGTGGTTCGCGTTGGCCGGGTCGACGTAAATCGAGCTGACGAAGCGGTTCGGATCGTTTACCGCCGTGTTGTCCAGGCGCGTGAACGTCACGCCGGTCGCGGGCTCGGCGTTGACGTTTTTCGAGATGAACACGCGGCCGGTCTGGGTCGAGGCCCACAGCGTCGACCCGTCCTGCGGCGCGCGCTCGACGGCGGTCACGAAACCGCCGGTGCGATCGGCGCCGTACGCGGTCCCTCCCAACCGGCCCGTCGGACCCGGGACGCCCAAGGCGACCCAGTCGCCGCAGGTCACGGTGGCAGGGAAGTCGCCAAACCACTCGTTGCAGTGCTGGCGGAACTCGGCAAGGCTCATCGTGCCCATGCCCCACGTTTTCGTCCGCCAGACGTGTCCGGTGCCGACATACATGCTCTTGCTTACGGCGGGGTCGGAGATGATCGGCACGTAGAACGACTGCGGCTCGGTGGCGTAGATCGGATCGCCGATCCAGTTCCAGTCGGCGATGTCGCCGTCGCTGAAGTTCACGTCCGGCGTGGCGGCGAAGAAGGTGTGGAACCGGAAGGCCGACAGCCCGATGTCGAAGCCCGACTGGCCGCCGTCGCCGATCATGGTGTTCTCCCACTTGGTGGGGTTGCCCGGCGTCTGCCACGTGCCGTTGTCCTGCGTGCCGCCCTGCAGCACGTTGACGTTGAACGGGCTGACCGAGATGCTCTGGAATTGGAACGTGGACAGGCCCCGGTTCATGCCTTCCAGCTTGCTCGGCACGCGCGACAACAGCTGCCGGCAGCGCGCCAACTGCACCGGATTGGCCAGGCCGCGCGAGTCGCACCACGACGACACGTCACTGAATTCACCGCTCGAGCGCATCAGGCCGCCGTCGTTGACCTCGAAGAACTGGAACGGGTTGGCCGGGTTGGTGACGAGCGCATGCTGATCGGGATGCAGCCCGTTCGGGTGCAGGAAGTCGGTGCCGTCCATTGTCATGTCGGTGGCAGTGACGCCAGCATCAGTCGACAGCACGACGCCGCGTTTGTTCGAGAAGTTCTCGCCGTAGGAGTACGCGCCGCCGATGTAGACGATGTCGGGGTGTCCGGCGGGCGTGTAGACGAAGTTGTCGTACCAGCACTGGCCGGTGCAGAGATTGTGCGTCGCGTAGCCCGGGAGTGCCGGGTCCGGGCTCGACAAATTCACGAACACCGGCGCGCCGCCGCCGGCGTCGTCGCTGCGGAACAGCCGTGATTCCAGGCCGGGATTGCCCACGGAGCCTTCATGCACATACATCCGCGTCTGCGCGCCGAGCGACGTGACCGCGAACTCGGGCCGCATGTTGGCGTCGGCGGCATTCATCGATGGCTTGATCTGCACCCACGTGGCGCCGCCGTCGCTCGAGCGCCAGATGCCGCGGCTGTACGAACCCGCATACACGATGCTCGGATTGTTGGGGTCGATCGCGACGCGTCGCACGCCGCGCAACGAGCAGGGCGACCCCGCGGCGATGGCTTTGGCGACCGTATCGCATGACGCGACCAGCGCCGAGCCGTTGTGCAGCAGGGTCCACGTCGCGCCGCCGTTCGTCGATTTGTAGAGGCCCCATGGCGACGCGCCAGGAATCAAGGAGGCGCCGCCGCCATTAACCGAGCCGATGCCGGCGATGCCGCGCGTCGTGCCCGCGTAGATGACGGACGCGTTGCCGGGCTGAACGGCGATGGTGCCGATGGCCCGCCCCGCGAACGCCGCCGCGCCCAACGGTCCCGTCCAGCTGTCGCCGCCGTCGGTGGACTTGTACATTCCGACGCCCGCCGCCGAGTCGCTCGAGGCGTTGGCCTCGCCGGTGCCGACATACAGCGTGTCGCCGGTCGGGTCGTTGGGATCGAGCGTGATCGAGCTGCCCGAGTTCATCCCGAAACCGCCAGAAAGGAATTGCCAGCTCGGCTGGCCAACGAGCGCGTTCTTCGTCCGCCACACGCCGCCGCCCGCCGCGAACATCCACACGCGGCAATAGCCGTTGCGGCAGTTGGGATCGATCGCCACCGCCGTGCCGCGTCCGCCGGCGACGTAATCATTCGGCACGTAGCTGAAGGAACTGCGGAACATCGTGGCCGGATAGAGCGCGTTGCTCGGGCCAACCGTGACCCACGTGCCGGGCCGGCCTTTGCCGGTCGGAAAGTTCTTCCCGCCGATGCGGGCCGCTGCGGCCCGCGCTTCCTGCAGGCGCTCGAGCGGAATATCGCTATCGGGATAGGCCTTGGCGAGGAAATCTTCCACGTCGGCCCCACCGCCCCCGCCGAGCTCACCGCCGTTGCCGGGAATGCTTTGTTTGAGTCGATCCAGGTGCTTCGATAACGCCGCCGCCATTTTACGATTGGTCTCGAATGTGCGGCCGCTCGCAGCCGTTTGGTTCGTGTCGTTCAGCGTGGCGACCGCCACCGCAACGCTGAGCGACAACAGCGCCGCCAGGATCGGAAACACTCGCGGGGAAAGTTTTTTCATTAGCTCCTCATCGAACTGGTGCAACAGTCAGGCAATAACGGAGCCGAAAACTTAACATCCGTCATGGCGCAAGTCAAAGTGTGAATACGACAAATTGTGCCTTTCTTGAATCAGAAGCGGCGATTTACGAGATGAGTCTGCACAAATCATTGATTGAAGCCCGTCAGCCTCTGAAGGTTGCTGGCACGGCCGTGGTGGCAGGCGTTGCGCGGATCACCGCGCGCGATGCGCGGCAGTGAGCTTCGGCGGCGGGGATGCGTGCAGGACCGTGTCTGCACCGGTCAGCGGGTGCACGAATGCCAGGCGTTCGGCGTGGAGGAAGTACCCGCCGTCACCCGGTAGTCCCGGCTGTGGCTTGATCACGCCGCCGGCGTCGTATAGCGGATCGCCCGCCAGGGGATGACCGGCATACGCGAGATGAATTCGTATTTGATGCGGCCGCCCCGTCGTGATCTCCACTTCAAACAACGTCGTTCCATCGTTCGTCGGTGACTCCGTGATGGAGTGCCGCCGCTCATCGTCCGTAGGGCACTCCTTGATGGGGTGCCGCCGCTCATCGTTCGTAGGGCACCCCTTGAGGGGGTGCCGCCGCTCGAGCACCGTCGCGATGCTGTGCGACGGCTTGCCCTCGGGCGACGCCGCGTAAACGTCACCGAGCGTGGGATGCGGCACGCGTCCGATCGGCGCATCAACGGTGATCGTGTCGAGCGCCGCGAGGCCGCTGCCGAGCGCGCGGTAGTACTTCTTCACGTCGCGCTCCCGCCACGCGCGAGACAGCGTAGCTGCCGCGCTGCGAGTGCGGGCGAACAGCACCAGGCCTGACGTGAAGCGGCCAAGACGGTGCAGCGGACTCGCCTCGGGATAGCGCGCGCGTACGAGCGCCAGCAGCGTGTGCTCGACAAACCCGCCGGCCGGCAGCGTCGGCAGGCCGCTTGGCTTGACCACGGCGACGATCGCTTCGTCTTCGTGGATCACGTCGAAGTGTTCCGGCACCGGGGCTTCCTGCCAGGGCGGGCGGTGCCACACCAGCCGCTGGCCGGCGCGCAGAATCGCGTCCGGTGCCGCGACGACCTCGTCGACGACGACTTCACCGCGGCCGATGCGTTCGGCCCAATCATCAATGGTGGAATGGCGATAGGTGGCAGCCAGGTGCGCGAGCACCGTGCGCCCGCCGCTTCCAGCGGGCACCTGCTCGCGGTACGACCACCCATTATTCAAGTTGAAAGTTGAAAGTTGAAGGTTGAAAGTTAGCGGGCTTTCGCCAACTCCATCACGACGTCGTACTGGAAGCGCACGAAGCGGTGCAGCTCGCTTTCGAGAATGCGCTCCTGATCGCTGTGCGCGCCGAAGCCCTTCGGGCCGTCTTCGGTGTCGAGCGCCGGCCCGATCCCGTAACACTGGATGCCCTTCGCCCGGATGTTCGACATGTCGGTCGCACCGGTCCCCATCGTCGGCAGCACCACGGTGTTGTAGTGCTTCCGGGTTTGCGCCTCCAGCACGGCGAATGCTTCGGTGTCGATCTTCGAGCCGCCGGCCGGACGATAGCGCTCCCGCCCCCATCGCACTTCCACGTTCGGGTCGTTGATTACGCGCCGCACGTTGTCGAGAAATGTCGTTTGATCCTCTTCGGGATGCAGCCGCACGTCGATGGTCGCCTTGGCTTCCGACGGAATCACGTTGTAGCGGAACCCGGCGTCGATGATCGTCGGCACGAGCGACGTGTGCAGCATCGACCAGTGCCCCGGCTGGTGTTCGAGCAGCCAGTCGGACGCCGGCTTCGAGACCTTCGGATCCGGACTGAGCACGTCACGATAACGCTTCGCGATGTCGGGCGGTACCATGCCCGCCAGTTTGCGGAAGTAGGCGCCGGTCGTTTCGTTGATGCGAAGGGGCGGCGACCACTCCGCGACCTTGCCGACCGCCGCGGACAGCCGCGTGACCGCGTTGTTCTTCGACGGCACCGAGCCGTGGCCCGCGGGCCCGCGCGCGATGATCTCGACGAAACGCGGCTCTTTCTCGGTGGTGCCGACGTTAGCCTGCTGCACCACGCCGCCGGTTCTCACGACGCCGCCGCCCTCGGCGAAGCAGTACTCCGCGTTGATGGCGTCGAGGTGGTTGTCCGCCATGAACTGCGCCCCCACATCCGGCGCGCCCTCTTCGCCGGATTCCGCGAGGAAGATCACGTCGCGGTCGAGCGCGGGGTTGGTGCGCTTGATCGTCAGCATCATCATCAACGCCGCCACCAGGTTGTCTTTGTCGTCAACCGCGCCGCGGCCGTAGACGTAGCCGCCGTCGCGCACCGCGCCAAACGGCGGGTGGGTCCACTTCGCGGGGTCGACGGTCACGACATCGGTGTGGCCCATCACGAGGATCGGCCTCTTCTTGCCGTTGCCCTTGATGCGCGCGACGATGTTGGGCCGCTTCGGATCTTTGGCGAACACCTGGTTCGGAATGCCTTCCTTGTCGAGTACCTGTTTCAAGTACTCAACCGCGCGAATCTCGTTACCCGGCGGGCTGCTGGTGTCGAGCCGCATCAGCGCCTGGAAGTGCTGCATCGTCTCCGCTTCCAACGCCGCATTGGCCGGTGCCTGGCCGCTGATACTCGAGGTCGTGACCGCAATGACCAGCGCAGCGAGCAAGGGCGAGGTTCGAGAAGTCATAGCCTCGCAGGATACCGCAGGCGATCCATAATGCGCAGGTTTCAGTTTCCAGTTTCCAGTTTCCAGTTAACAGTTTCCAACCATGCCCTCCGTCCTCTCGAGATCCCGCATCGTCGCTGCGCCCGGCTTCAACCGGTGGCTGGTGCCCCCCGCTGCGCTGGCCATTCACCTCTCGATCGGCATGGCGTATGGGTTCAGCGTGTTCTGGCTGCCGTTGAGCCGCGCGATCGGCGTGACCGCGCCCGCGCCCGGCGACTGGCGTGTCAGCACGCTCGGGTGGATGTACACGTTGTTCTTCGTGTTCCTCGGCTCGTCGGCCGCGGTGTTCGGTCCGTGGGTCGAGCGCGACGGCCCACGCAAAGCCGGCGTCGTGGCCGCCTGCTGCTGGGGCGGCGGCTTCCTGGTCTCGGCGCTCGGCGTCTACACACATCAGATCTGGCTGCTGTGGATTGGCTCTGGCGTGATCGGCGGCTGCGGCCTTGGTCTCGGTTACATCTCGCCGGTGTCGACGTTGATCAAATGGTTTCCGGATCGGCGCGGGATGGCCACTGGCCTGGCGATCATGGGGTTTGGCGGCGGCGCCATGATCGGCACGCCGCTCGCGAACCTGCTGATGAATCGGTTCGCCACCTCCCAGTCGGTCGGGGTGTGGCAGACCTTCCTGGTAATGGGAGCCATTTATTTCACGGCGATGATGATCGGCGCGTTCGGCTACCGCCTGCCGCCTCCAGGTTGGACGCCCGCCCTTCGACTCGATGGATCCCGCGAGCGCGATCCCTCTCGCTCAGGACAGGCCCTTCGACTCGATGGATCCCGCGAGCGCGATCCCTCTCGCTCAGGACAGGCCCTTCGACTCGATGGATCCCGCGAGCGCGATCCCTCTCGCTCAGGGCAAGCTGGCCGCAGCGTGCCGGTTGCGACCGCGTGGCGGACGCGGCAGTTCTGGTTGCTGTGGGCGGTGCTGTGCCTGAACGTCAGCGCGGGCATCGGCATTCTCGGCATGGCGTCGCCGATGATCCAGGAGATGTTCAAGGACCGCGTCACGGCATCGGCGGCCGCCGGTTTTGCCGGCCTG
This sequence comes from Acidobacteriota bacterium, assembly GCA_031429375.1. Classification (GTDB taxonomy): domain Bacteria; phylum Acidobacteriota; class Vicinamibacteria; order Vicinamibacterales; family UBA2999; genus 12-FULL-67-14b. Next base: position 6,755 of record JANOZI010000039.1, read on the forward strand.
CTCAGCCTCTTCAACATCGTCGGCAGGATTTTCTGGGCGTCGTTGTCGGATGTGTTGGGCCGGCGCGTGACCTACGCCGTGTTCTTCGTACTCGGCACGGCGCTCTACGCGAGCGTGCCGGTCGCCGGCGCCGCCGGCGCGCTCGGCGTGTTCGTGGCGATCTTCTGCGTGGCGTTGACGATGTACGGCGGCGGGTTCGCGGCGATTCCCGCGTACCTCGCGGATCTGTTCGGCACGGCGCAGGTCGGCGCGATCCACGGCCGCCTGTTGACCGCGTGGTCGACGGCCGGCGTGCTGGGGCCCGTGCTCGTCAACTACATCCGCGAATTCCAGATTGCGCGCGGCGTCCCGCCGGCTCAGGCTTACACCGTCACCATGTACGTCCTGGCGTCGTTGCTGGTCGTCGGGTTCTTTGCGAACCTCGCGGTCCGTCCGGTGGACGAATCGCTGTTCACGCTTGCGCCGGCCGCCGGCAGCCAGCCGGTCGGGTTCGGACAAGAACCGTTGAGCGCCGAACCGGCGCGCGCGTCGAACTGGCCGCTTGTCGCCGCGGCATGGGTGCTCGTTGCGGTCCCGCTCGCCTGGGGTGTTTACAACACGATCACTCTCGCGCTGCAAATGACCGACTAAATAGAGTGCGTACCGTGCGTACAGTTCCAAAAGTGCGTACGGTGCTGGTACCCGGTACTTGGTACCATAGGCACAAGAGCACTGTACGCACCCTTGGAACAGTACGCACTGTACGCACATTAAAGCATGCCACTTATTACGTTAGAGAAGGTTTCGATCGCGTACGGCCATCTGCCGCTATTGAATGAAGTCGCGATGCAGGTCGAGTTGGGTGAGCGCATCGCGATCATCGGGCGCAACGGCACCGGCAAGTCCACGCTCATGCAGATCATCGGCGGCGAGCTGCCGCCCGATTCGGGCACCGTCTGGACGCAGCCGGGCGCGCGGGTCGCGCGGCTGGTGCAGGACGTGCCGCTCTCGGCCGACCGCCCCGTCTTCGACGTGATCGCCGAAGGGCTGGGCGATCTGTCGTCGGTGATCACCAACTATCACCATGCCGCCGTCGAAGTCGCCACCAATTACAGCGACGAGGCGCTGGTGCGGCTGGGTGATCTGCAGCACGAGCTCGAAGAGCGTGACGGTTGGCAGCTCGAGCAGACCGTCGAGCTCATCATCACCAAGCTGGGGCTGCCGTCGGAAGCGATCGTCGACACCTTGTCGGGCGGATGGCGCCGGCGCGTGCTGCTGGCGCGCGCACTCGTCGGCCAGCCCGACGTGCTGTTGCTCGACGAGCCCACCAACCATCTCGACATCGAAGCCATCGAGTGGCTCGAGGCGTTCCTGATCGAGTATCCGGGCGCGGTAATCTTCGTGACGCACGACCGCGCGTTTCTCGAGCGGGTCGGCACACGGGTCGTCGAAATCGATCGCGGCCGGTTGACGTCGTGGCCCGGTGATTACGCGACCTTCGAGCGCAAGAAAGAAGAGTGGCTCGCCAACGAGGAGCTGCAGCAGACCAAGTTCGACAAGAAAATGGCGTCGGAAGAGGTCTGGCTGCGGCGCGGCGTCAAGGCGCGGCGCACCCGCGACGAGGGCCGCGTCAAGGCGTTGATGGCGATGCGGGCCGAGCGCGCCGCCCGGCGCGCGCAGATCGGCAACGTGCGCATGCAAATCGAGCAGGCCGACGCGACCGGCAAGATGGTGTTCGAGGCGAAGGGCGTCAGCCACAGTTTCGCGGCCACGCCGGTCGTGCGCGACCTGTCCTTACGCGTGATGCGCGGCGATCGCATCGGGTTGATCGGCCCGAATGGCGCCGGCAAGACCACGTTGTTGCGGCTGTTGCTGGAAGAACTGCCGCCGCAGTCGGGCACCATTCGGCACGGCGCGAATGTGCAGGTCGCCTACTACGATCAACAGCGCGAGCAGCTCGATCCCGAGCGCACCGTCCTCGAGACCATCGGCGACGGCAACGACACGGTGACCGTCAACGGCCAGCCGCGGCACGTGCACGGCTACCTGCAGGACTTCCTGTTTTCTCCCGAGCGCGCGCGCTCGCCGGTCAAGGCGCTATCGGGCGGCGAGCGCAACCGGCTGCTGCTGGCGCGGCTGTTCACCCGCCCGGCCAACGTGCTCGTGCTGGACGAACCGACCAACGATCTCGATCTCGAGACGCTCGAGCTGCTCGAGGCGCAGCTGGTCGAATGGCCCGGCACGCTGCTGCTGGTGAGCCACGACCGCCGCTTCCTCGACAACGTGGTGACGAGCACGCTGGTGTTCGAAGGGCAGGGCAAGGTCCAGGAGTACGTTGGCGGTTACGAGGATTGGCTTCGCCAGAAGGCTTCCGCTGTGAAGGGGTCAGACCCCTCGAAACCCCCTGCTCGGGGTCAGACCCCTGCGCCGAACTTGTCGCCCAAAAAGGCCAAGCGCAGCTTCAAGGAAGAGCGCGAATACAAGGAGCTGCTTGCGCGCATTGCGGCGCTCGAAGCGGAACAGAAGACGCTGGAGGCCGCCGTCGCCCATCCTGACTTCTACAAGAAGGGCAAGGACGTCATCAAGCAGACGCTTTCCCGCATCGAGGTGATCGATCGCGAGCTGCTCGACGCCACCGCGCGCTGGGATGTACTGGACTCGCTTCAGAAATAACCAAGAATGAATTTCAAATAACCAAAAACAGCGCTCTTTTGGTTATTGGTAATTGGTTATTTGTTATTTCCTATAGCCTCAATCATGTCCCATTCGTCATCCGTCACCGGCTGCACCGACAGCCGTGGAATGCGAACGAGCGGCATTGACGCGAAGCGCTTGTCGGCCTTGATCTCGGCCAGCGTCACTGGACGCTTGAGGGCTTTTCCGGCCGACAACTCCACCACGACCAGGCTGCCGGTCTTGTCTTTCGGGTCCGGATAGGCGGGCAGCGCCACGGTGGCCGTGCCGATCACCGCCTTTTCCTTGCCGGTGTGGTAGAAGAAGACGCGCTCGCCCTTCTTCATGCTGCGCAGGTTGCGCTGGGCCACCGGGTTCTTCACGCCGGCCCACACCGTGCTGCCGTCCTTCAGGAATTGCGAATAGGAATAGTTTTCAGGTTCTTCCTTTACGAGCCATTTCACCGGCACAGCGTATATCATCACCGCCATGCGGCTCACGGCTGGTGCGGCCAGCGACGTCGGGAAGGTCCGCAACACCAACGAAGACTCCTATCTCTCGGAAGTGGATCGGGGACTGTTCCTGGTCTGCGACGGCATGGGCGGCGCGGCCTCCGGGGAAGTGGCCAGCCGGATCGCGGTGGTGACCATCGCCCGCCGTCTTGGCGAGCCCTTCAACGGCGACGACCCGGCCGAAGATGAGAAGCACCTCCTTCCCCAGACCCTTCGCCTCGGCGAGGCGGTGCGGCTGGCCAATCGGTCCATTTACGATCAGGCGCGTACGCACGCCGGCCAATCGGGCATGGGCACGACCATGGTGGGCGTGTGGCTCGACCAGGACATCGCCAGCGTGGCGCACGTCGGCGACAGCCGCGCCTACTTGTGGCGCAACGGCCGGCTCGCGCCGGTCACGAGCGATCACTCGCTGGTCGAGGCGCAGGTCAGGGCGGGACTGATCGACCGCGAGCAGAGTCTCAAGTCCGAGCACCAGAACATCCTGCTGCGCGCGCTCGGGCGCGATCCGATCGTCGAGGTGGAGGTGGCCGAGGTGGCGGTGGAACCGGGCGATGCGTTGCTGCTCTGCAGCGACGGGTTGACGAGAATGGTACCGGAGGCGGCGATGGCGGCGGCGCTCTCGCACGGACCGGGCGACCCGCAGGGCGTGTGCGAGCGGCTGGTTGCGGCGGCCAACGCCAATGGCGGCCAGGACAACGTCACGGTGATCGTCGTGGAGGTGTCGGGACCGCGCCTCGGCGAGGTTTTTCGAACACGGCTCGAGCCGCCCCCTGCATGAGCTGGACGCTGGCACGGCCGTTGCTGTTTTACCGGCGTGCGTCATACACCTGCGACAGCCCTCGTTGCTCTGATCCCCGCAATCTTCATCGCCGGGTGCGTTTCAACCGCCCGTCCACATGAAGTCGCGCCCGCGCTGGCAACCGTGCTGGCAGGCGCCCGGCCTGCCACGGTTGAGCCTGCCGTCTGGACAGATGTAGGCAAGTTCTACACACAGCGCAACGGCGCGCCTGCGTGGGTCAACCACAAGCAGCCGACGCAGAAGGCCACCGACGCGATCAAGATTCTCCATACCGCGACCGATCACGCCTTCGACCCCGCCGATTACGGCGAGGCCGAGATCACCAAGATCTACGACGACATCCAGAAGCTCGAGCGCGATACGCCGGACATTCATCAGCGGCTCGCCGAGTTCGACGTGCACCTGACCGCCGCCCTTCTCGCGATGGGCCGCGACGTCGCGATCGGACGGACCGCGCCGAGCATCATCGACGCGAAGTGGAAATCGCGCCGCGCGCAGCCGGATCTCGCCGCAAAGTTGAACGCCGCGCTCGATGCCGACCTCGACAGCTTCATCGAAGCGGTGCGGCCGCAGCATCCGGAGTACGTCGCATTGCAGAAGGCACTGGCCGACGTGCGAGGCCAGCTGGCGAAGGGGGGCTGGCCACAGGTGAAGGCGAAGTCGCTCAAGCCAGGCGAATCGCATCCGGCCGTGGTCGAATTGCGCCAGCGTTTGGCGGCGAGTGGCCACTTCAAAGGCGATGCGACCAGCACGTCCCCCGTCTACGACAACGATCTGGTGGACGCGGTCAAGTCCTTCCAGGAGCTCCACCAGCTGAAAGCGTCCGGCGTGGTCGATGCGCCGACGCTGGCGGCGATGAATGTGCCGATCGAGAAACGCCTCCAGCAAGTCGAGCTCAATCTCGAGCGCTGGCGTTGGATGCCCGACGATTTTGGCAAGCACCACTTCATGGTGAACGTGCCGTACTTCCACCTGCTCGCGCGCAAGGACAACCAGACCGTGATGGACATTCGCGTCGTGGTCGGCAAGCCCGGCAACGAGACGCCGCTCTTCAGTGACGAAATGGAGAGCGTGGTGTTCAGCCCGTACTGGAACATTCCCGATTCGATTGCGCAAAACGAGACGGCCCCGGCGATGGCCCGCGACCCGGCCTATCTGGCAAAGCAGAACATCGAAATCTTCCGGACCTCGGGCGGCAAGACGGAAGCGATTAGCGCGTCCGACGTGAATTGGGACAACCCAGGCGACCTGCGCGGCCTGGCGTTTCGCCAGCGGCCTGGCGCGAGCAACGCGTTGGGCAACGTCAAGTTCCTGTTCCCGAACGAGTTCAACGTCTACTTGCACGACACGCCGGCTGATGCGTTGTTCGGGCGGCCGACCCGCGCGTTCAGCCATGGCTGCATGCGCGTCGAAGAGCCCGAGAAGCTCGCCGAATACGTGCTCCAGGGCTACCCGGAGTGGACGCCGGAGACGATGCAGGCGGCGATGCACTCGGGTGTCGAAAAGCACGTCAAGCTCAAGGAGAAGATCCCGGTGCACGTCGTGTACTTCACGGCGTGGGTGGATGAGAAAGGCGGGCTGCATTTCCAGCCAGACATCTATGGCTATGACGACAAGCAGATAGCTCGTCAGGCAGCGTCGCCGACGGGTCGCCGGGCGAGCTGAATACTTCAGTTTGCAGAACTGGCTACCTCGACCATCGATTTGATACGTTTCTCCCCGCTGGGCGTCGTATAATTAGCCCTTCGCGTGGCCTGAAAGGGTCATGCGTTTCCCTAATTAGCCGATAACTCAAACGTTG
>JANOZI010000040.1:0-7951 GCA_031429375.1 Acidobacteriota bacterium
CACGTGCGCCGCCGCGATTGGCTGAGCACGATTCTCGAAGAGCTGATTTGCGCGGCGCTGTGGTTCCATCCGGCCGCTCGCGTGCTGACATCACGGATCTGCCTGGCGCGCGAGACGCTGGTCGATCAGCAAACCATCGCCCACACCGGCGATCGCCGCGCTTACGCCGAGGCGCTGCTGGCGTTCTCGAACCCGCGGCCTCGGCTGATCGCCGCCACGCCGTTCATTCGCCGCCGTCATCTCGCCCAACGCATCGCCCTGATCACGCAGGAGGTCACCATGTCACGCCGCCACACCACCGCCGCCGTCGCCATCATCGTCGTTGCCGTGCTCACGGCCGGCACCGCGGCGACTGCGGCGTTCCCGATCGCGACGTCGCTCGCGGCGCAGACCACAACGGTCTACAAGCCCGGCAACGGTGTGACCCTTCCGCGTGTCATCACGGAAGTGAAGCCTGAATACACCGGCGCCGCCATGCAGCAGCAGATCCACGGCACGGTGTGGTTGTTAATCGTCGTCACCGACACCGGAGACGTCGGCGAGGTCGAGGTCAGTCAATCCCTCGACAAGGAGTATGGCTTGGACGACGAGGCCGTAAAGGCGGCGCGCCAATGGAAGTTCGAGCCGGGAAAGAAAGACGGCAAGCCCGTCCCGGTCCAGGTGACACTCGAAATGACTTTTACGCTCAAATAGAACCCGGCCAACCCACCGCAACATTACGGGCCGTTCACAGCAAGTTGCCGCGCATCTCAGGTGAAATTCCTGCTATTCTTGGGGCAATAGCAGGCCCCTTCGCCAGCAGGCGGCCGGCTTTTCGAGGTAACAGCTATGACTCGCAACGGCCATCGCTTCCGTGGGCCTTGTTTGAGTGTGTGCGCCGTGCTCCTCCTCGCCGCCAGCGCGCTGCCCGCCAGCGCGGCTTCCGACGATCAGAATCCCAACGCCCCCGGCATTCGTCCGCCAGCCGCCGACTTCATGCTGGGACGCCCGCGCGTCACGATCGGAATGAGCGGCAACTGGGTGATGGCGAGCGCCGGCAGCGAGATCTTCGACTTCGTCACCGATCAACTGACGATCGAGCGCTCCGCCTTCAACCGGCCCGGCTTCGGCGTGAACCTGGCGATCAACGTGGCGCCGCGCCTCGATGTGACGATGGGGTTCGAAGCCAGCAGGATGGAGCAAGGGTCCGAGTACCGGGACTTCGTGGACAACAAGCTGCTGCCGATCGAGCAGACCACATCGCTCAAGGAGCAGGCGTTTTCGGGCGGCGTGAAATTCGCGCTGTTGCCGGCCGGCCGCCGCGTCAGCCGCTTTGCATGGATCCCGAGCAAGTTCACGCCGTATGTCGGCGCCGGCGGCGGCATCCTGCGCTACGACTTCGAACAGTTCGGCGACTTCGTGGATTTTGCCGACAAGCACGTCTTCAACAGCGACTTCCGATCGGCGGGATGGACGCCGAGCGTGTTCGCCTCCGGCGGCACCGACGTGCACCTGTTCCACCGCGTGTTCATGTCGCTCGAAGGACGGTATACCTGGAGCTCGGCGACGCTCGACAGGGACTTTGTGGATTTCGATTCGATCGACTTGAAGGGTTTCCGGTTCGGCGCCGGTTTCCATTACGCTTTCTAGCCCTTAAGCAGCACAGAGAGAACGATTATGAGCATCACATTTCTTCTGGCGATGACGATGGCGGCAGGTTCGGCCCTGGACACCGTAGCTTTCGCGGAGGCGCAAGCGCAAATCACGCGAAGCGCGCCGGCAACGCCGGCGGCGGCCACGGCCCAGACCGACCCGCGGTTTGCGTATTGGCTTGGCTGCTGGCGCCTCGAAGACGACCTGGTCGGCACCGGCGCGCGGGTCTGCATCACGCCTGACGATCGAAACGGGGTCAAGCTGCAGACGCTGGCCGGCACCGCGCGCGGCTCCGACGAAGTGATCATTGCCGACGGTGTGGCGCGGCCCATCTCGGATCCCGAGTGCAAGGGCACCGAGCGCGCCGAGTGGTCGAGCGACGGCCTCCGGGTGTTCCGCTTTACCGACGTCACCTGCGGCAAGGATCCGCTCCGCAAAGTCTCGAGCGTCGCGTTCCTGACCAAGGGCCCGGCCTGGGTGAACGTGCAGTTGGTTGATGGCGGTCCGGCCAAGAGCGTGCGCGTGCAGCGCTATCGCCGCGCGATCGACCAGACGCTGGCCGACGGGTCGAAAGCGCCGCTGCCCTCAGCGCGAATGCTGGCGGCCGCGCCGCCCGCGGACGGCACCGACTGGAACGTCGACGACGTGATCGAGGCCAGTGCCAAGCTGCCGGCCGATGCCGTGCAGGCGGCGATCACCGAAGACCGCGGTCCCTACGAGTTGAGCAAGAAGAACCTCGTCGCGATGAACAAGGCCAGCGTGCCCGAAACGGTGATCGACCTCATGGTCGCCCTCACCTATCCGCAGCGCTTCGTCGTCCAGCGCGCCGGCGGCGGATCGTACGCACCGTCGGGGATTTCGACGGGCGGCGGCTGGTTCGACCCGTTCATGATGTCGCCCCTCGCCTATAGCTCGATGTACGACTGCTACGGCATGGGCTACCGGACGTACTACGCGACGTGCGGATCCTACTACTCGCCGTATGGCTCCATCTACAACGGCTACTACAACGGTTACAACAACGGTTACGGCGGTTACTACCCCGGCTACGGCGGCGGTTGGGTCGTGGTGGACCCGAGCCCGGGCACGCCGGTGACGCCGGCAACTGAAGGACGGGTCGTGAACGGCCGCGGCTACACCCAGGTGCGGCCGCGCGACGCCGAGCCGTCACCCGTGCGCAGCGGCAATCTCGGCAACGGCGCCGCCTACGACGGCGGCGGATCATCGTCGTCCTCGGGCGGCGGCACGAGCGGCGCTTCCTCGCAGGGCTATTCGAGCGGGAGCAGCGGAAGCAGCGGCGGCAGCAGCTCGGGCGGAGACTCCGGCGCCCGAACGGCAGTGCCTCGACCGCCAGGACAGTAAAGGCACGGTACATCTACTGATCGGGTGAGCTGTTGATCGGATGACCGATCTTGAGATCTAATGATCTCGAGATCGGTTGACCGATCGGCTTGCCTGCGGCAGATCACGAGTGCAGTCGTTCAACCGATCAGATCAATCCCTCAACCGATCAACAGATCAACAGATGCGGAGTTTTTGCGATGAATGGTCCCTTGCCCATCGGCAGCGATGCCCCCGATTTCCAGGCCCAGACCACCGAGGGCCCGATCACGTTCCACGAATGGCTCGGCAATTCGTGGGGCGTGATGTTCTCCCACCCCAAGGACTACACGCCGGTCTGCACCACCGAGCTGGGCTACATGGCGCGGATCAAGCCCGACTTCGACAAGCGCCACGTGAAGGTCATCGGGCTCAGTATCGACCCGGTCGACAAGCATGAAGGGTGGGCGAAGGACATCGCCGAAACGCAGGGCACAGCGCCCAATTTTCCGATGATCGGCGACACCGACCTGAAGGTCGCCAAGCTGTACGGGATGCTGCCTGCCACGGCGGGCGAGACGTGCGAAGGCCGCACCGCCGCCGACAACGCGACCGTCCGGAACGTCTACGTGATTGGCCCCGACAAGAAAATCAAGCTGGTGCTCTCCTATCCGATGAGCACGGGCCGCAACTTCGACGAGGTGCTGCGGGTGATCGACTCGATGCAGCTCACGGCGAAACACAAGGTCGCCACGCCCGTGAACTGGAAGAACGGCGAGGATGTGATCATCCTGCCGGCGGTGGGCGAAGACGAGGCCAGGCAGAAATATCCCGAAGGCTGGAAGGCGCCGAAGCCGTACCTTCGCATCGTGCCGCAGCCGAAGTGATGTCGCGGACCACGCTCGCGCTCGTCCTGACACTCGCCGTGTGCGCCCTCGCACCAGCGGCGGCCCAGCGGCCCGGCACCGACTGGCCGCAGTGGCGCGGCGCCGCACGTGATGGCGCCGCGTCGTTCACGCCGCCGGCCAGCTGGCCGGAACGCCTGACGCAGCGCTGGAAGGTCGAGGTCGGCCTCGGCTACTCGGCGCCGATCATTGCCGGCGATCGCGTGTTCGCATTCTCGCGGCAGGACGACAACGAAGTGATGCGCGCGCTCGACGCCGCGACCGGCAAGACGATCTGGGAAACCAAATACGCGGCTGTCTATAAACCGAATCCGGCCGCCACGCGTACCCATGGTACCGGACCCAAGTCGACGCCGACATTCGCCGACGGGCGGCTCTATACCCTCGGCATGAGCGGCATCGTCTCGGCGTTCGACGCCGCGAGCGGCAAGCTACTGTGGCAGAAACCCTCGCCGCCGGTCGAGCCGCTCTACCACACCGCCATGTCGCCGGTGGTCGATCGCGGCCTGGTGATTGTGCATGTCGGCGGCCACGGCAACGGCGCCCTCACCGCATTCGACGCGCGCACCGGCGACGTGAAATGGAGCTGGAACGGCGACGGCCCCGCCTACGGATCGCCGGTCGTCGTCGAGCTCGGCGGCACGCGCCAGGTCGTGACGGTCACGCAGGAGAATCTTGTCGGCGTGTCGGCCGCCGGCGGTGAGCTGCTCTGGAAGCGGCCGTATGCGGTCCGCGCCACGCGCAACGCGGCGACGCCGATCCTCCACGGCCAGACGGTGATCATTTCCGGGCTGGGCCTGCCGGTCACTGCGTTCCGCGTGATGAAGCGCGGCGAGCAATGGGTCTTCGAAGACGTGTGGGAGAACAACGACGTCACGATGGACATGAGCACCGGCGTGCTGGTGGGCAGCACGCTGTACGGATTCTCGGCGCGCAACAGCGGACAGTTCTTCGCCGTTGACGCCGACACCGGCCAGACGCGGTGGCTGTCCGAGGGACGCCAGGCCGAAAACGCCGCAGTGGTGCGCGCCGGCGACCTGTGGCTGGCGCTGCAAGCCGACGCGCAGTTACTGGTCGCGCGCGGCAACCCGAAGCAGTTCGAAATCCTGAAGCGCTACAACGTCGCCGACAGCGCCACATGGGCTCAGCCGGTACTGTCAGGGGATCGCGTCCTGGTGAAGGACGTGAATTCGATCACGCTGTGGACGCTCAACTGACGCTTGCCGGGATGGTGACATCTGACGGGACAGTGACACCTGACGGGATAGCGACGACGCGGCGGCCGCCAAGCTGGCGTGGGAACGCACCATCGCGCACTTCAATAAGTATGTCAGGGGCTAGGACGAGAATGAACTGAGGCCGGGGACGGCGGCGCGTTAGCCGCCCGAACGGACTAGCCGTGCGCCGTCGACAGCACTTGCAGCCAGGGCATGACGGCGCCGAACAGATAGAACGCGGTCAGGCTCGCCAGCACCCGGTTCACGCCAAACACGTAGAGAATCACGCCGCATCCGCAGGCCATCGCCTTCGCCCCCAGCAGCGCCGGTCCATAACCGAGCATCCCCATCCACGCGACGAGCAGCGGGTTGCCCTCCGCCTGGGGCCCGAACATGCCCACAGCGGCGTAGGTCATCAAGCCGTCGGCGACCTGGAGAACCACGAATACCGCCAGCCACAGCTGCGGGGTCATGCCTCGCTATTCGCAACTCCCATGCCTACTTTTTACATTAAAAATACGGCCATTTTTTCATGTGCCGCACCGTCGGTGGGGAGTTGTCTCCCCCGGCGATGCCTTTGCACTCCCGCTAAGTAAACTTCGCCGCACGGCGTCACCCGGGTGTAGTATTTCCGCGTGAGGGCCCACGCATGCAACGAACAGATGGACTGAACCGCAGATCATTCCTGAAAAACGCGGGATTCACCGCGCTGGCCGGCGCCGTTGGATCGAGCACGCCCCTGGCCGCCGCGGCAGCGGCCGCCTCCGGCACCAGCCTGGCGCCGCCAGACGCCAAGTACGACTTCGACACCGTTTACAACCGGTTCGGAACGGATTCGACCAAGTTCGATCAGCAGATCAGGGTCTACGGCAAGGACAGCGTCCAGGTCGGAATGGGCATCGCCGACATGGACTTCAAGGCCGCGCCCGCGATTACCGAGGCGTTGCAGGCCCGCATGAAGCACGAAAACTGGGGTTACCTCGACATGGGCAAGGCCACACCGGCCCTGACCGGCGCGGTCGCCGCCTGGAACAAGAAGCGCTACGGCGTCGACATCGATCCGGAGACGATGGTGCTCTCGGCCGGCGTGCATCCGGCGCTGATCGCGGCGCTCGCGACCTTCTCACCGCGCGGCAGCAAGGTGCTGCTGCAGACGCCGACCTACAACGGCTTCTACTCCGACCTCACCTTTACGCAGACCAAACCCGAGGACGTGCCGCTCAAGAACGTCAACGGCAAGTTCTCGATGGACTTCGACGAATTCGAGCGCCGCATCAGCCTCGACACCCATTCGTTCATCCTCTGCAATCCGCAGAACCCGACCGGCAATTGCTGGTCGGCCGAAGACCTGACGCGCATCGGCGAGATCTGCCTCAAGCACCGCGTCGTGGTGCTGGCCGACGAGATTCACTGCGACTGGGTCACCAAGGGCCACAAGTACACGCCCTTCGCCAGCCTCCCGAACAAGGCCATCGTCAACAACAGCCTGACCTTCAAGGCGGCCAGCAAGTCGTTCGGCCTGGCGGCGCACAAGGTGGCGTGGTTCTATTCGACCAACCCCGAACTGCTCAACCGCGTCAAGGTCAACCACCGCGCCGACCTCAACACCATGGGCATTGTCGCCAACCAGGCGGCGGTCACCGGCGGCGAGGACTGGCTGAACCAGTGCGTCGACTATATCGACGGCAACCACGACTTCGTGGCGAAGTTCATCGCGGCCAACATGCCGTCGGTCAAGTACGTAAAGCCTGAGGGCACCTACCTCGCCTGGCTCGACGTCTCGGCGGTCGCCGACAAGATCAACTCGAAGGCGCTCGCGGCCGAATATAACCGCACCAAGGCGGCGAACATGCCAGCGTTGACACCCGAGCAGATGGTCGAGCGCTACTTCGTCAAGGCGGCCAAGGTGCACATGAACCAGGGCGCCTCGTACGGCACCGGCGGCGCCAATCACATGCGCATGAATGTGGCCACGTCCCGCAAGCTCGTCGAGCTGGCGCTGACCAACCTCGCGAACGCGTTGAAGAGCAACCAGACCAACCTGGTCTAGCGACGGACAAACCTGAAGGTTTGTCCCCACAAATACAAAAGGGCGGGACCGTTGAGAATCCCGCCCTTCGTGTTGTACGGCGTGAACGAAATCTACTGCTTCGTCATTGAGAGGCCTTTGACGGTGGCCTCGGTGTTGTGCGCGAAGCGGATGCCGTAAACGCCGTCGGTGGACTTCAGCTTGCCCTCGCCGACGACGGCCGACTTGTCGTAGCTGCCGACGACTGCACCGTTGACCGAGCACTCGATCTTGTCGCCCTTCACGGACACCGCGATTTCCTGCGTGACCGACGAGCCCTTGCCGGCGGCCTTCGCAATGGCCGCGTTCGGCTGCGGCTTGCGCTCGCCGATCTGGAACGGCGCCGGGCCCATGCCGCGCACGATGAAGGTGCCGTTGCCGTAGGCCGAGCAGTAGAGGAAGCTCTGCGTGGCGCTGCCGAGATCGTTGCCGCCAATCACGATGCCGTACGGATGCGGGTGATCGTTCAAGCCCATGTAGTTGGATTCGGTGAACGTCGCCTTCACCGTGTAATTGCCGGCGGCCTTGTTGGCCGGGTTCCAGTAGGTCACCGCCGGGCCGGTCCGCACTTCGAGGACGCCGCCCTTGTCCGTCAACCTGGAATTGTTCAGGACCTGTCCGGCCTTTTCTTCCTGGGCATCGATCTTCCCGGCCCATCCCTTGGCGAAGATGCCGCCGTCTTTGATGGCGACGGCGCCATCGGGCTGGGCGGGAGCCTGCGCTCCAATGAGCGACGAACTACAGAGAGCGAGCGCGACTGCGAAAGCGGATCCGTAAACGAGACGCATGGGTATTGTCCTTTGAAAATG
>JANOZI010000041.1:0-3334 GCA_031429375.1 Acidobacteriota bacterium
CGGCGTGCCGTCGATCATCGGGCTGTGATTGAACATCGTCAGCCCGTCGGTGCGCACCACCACCAGGCCGATGTTGCACGACGGCAGGTGACTATTTGCTTCGATCTCGACATCGACCGTCAACGGCGTGCCGGGCGGCACCGGGGCCGAGAGCTCGTGGTCGTCGCCAAGCCGCCGCACGGTGAAATCGCGCACGGTGATGCGCGGATCATTAGCGGCGCTGTCGGTCGAGGCGTAGAGCGCCGAGACCTCCGACACGCTCCCCATGATGGGCGACTGGTTGGGCCTCAGCAGCAACGCACGATCGCACAGGCTGGCAATCGCCTGCATGTTGTGCGACACGAATACGATGGCCGCGCCCGATTCGCGGAACTGCTCGAGCCGCTTGAAGCATTTCTGCTGGAACACGAAGTCGCCGACCGCCAGCACCTCGTCGATCAGCAGCACGTCGGGGTCGACGTGCGCCGCAATGGCGAAGCCGAGCCGCGCGTTCATGCCGGAGGAGTAGCGCTTGACCGGGGTGTCGATGAAGTCGCGGATGCCGGAGAAGTCGATGATGTCGTCGGCCTTCTTGGTCACTTCGGCGCGCTTCATGCCCATGATCGCGCCTTGCAGGTACAGGTTCTCGCGTCCCGTGAGGTCGGGATGAAAGCCCGCGGCGATTTCGATCAGCGCGCCGACCCGGCCCCGCACCTGGCATCGTCCCGCGGTCGGCCGCAGGATTTTCGTCAACAGTTTCAGCGCGGTTGACTTGCCCGCGCCGTTCGGGCCGATGATGCCCAGCGCCTCGCCGGGCTTGACCTCGAACGAGGTGTCGCGCAGCGCCCAGAATTCCTGCGCGCCTAGCGCGTCGGGCCGCCGCTTGGTAAACGGCCGCTTGACCGCCGCGGTAATGGCGTCGCGCAGGCTGTCGTGCCGCTCACCGCGGCGAAATTTTTTCCAGACCTGATCGAAGACGACGGCGGGTGCGCTCATAAGATTTTGAAGACGTGAATGACCGGCCGGTAGGCATAGCCGTCCCGATCGGCGCTCATTTGTGAAACGTAAAGAAGACGGCGCGCGGCATCGAAGCCGACGCCGCCCACGACCTTGGTGGCCTCCGGAGTTGGCAGATCGAACGCCCAGACGCCGTAGGGCGTGACCTGCCAGGGATCTTTCTTGCGGGCGCTGACCTGCGCGAGATCGTTCAGGTCGTAGGCCCAGAACTGGGTGCGATACGGGTAGGCGTGCTGGCCTTTGTCGGACGAGACCGGATCGTAGCAATACCGCTCGCCCTCGGTCGCGCGCGCGTTGGCGTGCGCCTGGTCCGCAGTCCCGATGCCGTAACAAAAGGGTCCGAGGCCGTTGCGTCCGACGAACAGCGCCGTGCGCCCCGCGATCACCACGCCGCCCATCTGAATGGTGCCGCCGTAGGTTTCATTCGAGCCTTCCCACGGCCCGAGCGTGGGATGATCGTCGGTGTAGTAGACGAGCGGCCGCGCCGGAACCGGCGAGACGACGCCAAGGTCCGCAGGGTTCCAGGCAAACGCGGCCGGGCCCCACGAGGTACGGCCGACGATCGGAATGCAGCACTGTCCGGTGATGGCCGGTCCGCCGAGCGCCCACTGCCATTCCGCCGGCACCGCCGCGAGATAACCCGAAACGAAACCGGCCTTGCCCTTCTCGCCCACGCGCACCATGCCCTTGACGCTGGCGTCGCTCAGCCGCAGCGACCGCGAGAAGTGTGTGTACTCCTGAGCGTGGTCGGCGTCGTAGTAGATCACGCCGCTGCCGTAAAGACGGCCCTGGTGCACCAGCAGCCCGCTGACATAGGCGCCCTCATTGGCCACTTCACGAATGCGGCCTTCAGTGGGATCGCGAAACGGCTGCAGATAGCGGGCGAACGGCAAGTCCTCCACTCGGCTGCTGTTGACCGGCGAGGGAATGGTGACCTCGGCGACCTTGCTGCCGCGTGTGCCCACGAAGAGCGAATCACTGCCGGGGTTGTAGGCGATCGGCGAGCCGCCAAAATCAAAGGTGGCCCCGTCCATCTCCTCCGCCGGCAAACGGAACCCCCCCACATAGCTGATGTCCGAGCGCTCGAGGCGGCGTGCCGTGGTGGGATCGGTGAGGGGAGTGGCGAGCGGGCGCTCCGCCCCCTGGCCGATCGATTGGATTGTGACGGTTGCCATCAAGAGCGACATCACCGCCACGCCGGCAAAGACAGCCAGCACGACCGCGAGACGACGCCACAGGTACCGCTCCACGCTAACAGGCATAGCGAAACTCATGCCGGGCGCCGGCACGGTCGAGCTTTCGTAACGCTCTCGGACTGAACCATTCATTAGTCCATGAATTCGCAAGAAGTCCGTGGTTGCGTTGACTTTTGTCGAGTGCATCACTGACTCAATTCATCCCGTCTGATCCTCAATTTGCGAAATCAGCGCATGGAGACGCGCGATTCGCTTGTGAAAGAACTTGGCGAGTTCTTTGCTGAACTGTCCGCCGTGAGACCACTCGTTTCGTTTGTCATCCCCGTCAAGAACGATGCTCAGCGACTGCAGCGATGCCTCGCGAGCATCACTGGGAATAACTATCCCCGCGAGCTCATCGAGATCATCGTCGTCAATAACCAGTCGACCGATGGCTCGGGCCGCGTGGCCCGCGATCACGGCGCCATCGTGCTCGACGCGAAAGACGGCGGCGTTGCCGCGCTGCGCAATCGTGGCGCGCGCGCCGCGCTTGGCAGCATCATCGCCTTCGCCGATTCCGACCACGAGATCGATCGGGGTTGGGTCGCGGCCGCGGTTGATGTGCTCTCGAGCCCGGCGGTAGCGGCGACTGGCTGTGCCTGCGATACCGACCCCAACGCCAACTGGGTCCAGCAGCAATACGACGGACTACGGTCACGCTCGCGCCGGCGTCAAGAAGTGACCTGGCTCGGCAGCGGCAATCTTGCGGTGAAACGATCGGCGTTCGAGCGCATTGGCGGGTTCAACGCCACGCTGACCGCCTGCGAAGACGTCGACCTCTGCAATCGGTTGCGGCGCGCCGGGTTTCGCATTGTGGCGGACCCAGCGTTGCGCAGCGTGCACTTCGGCGACCCCAGGACGCTGCGCGCGCTGTTCTTCGGTGAGCTCTGGCGCGGGCGCGACAACCTGCGCGTCACCTTCAGCGGCCCTCGCACCTTCCGCGATCTGCGCAGTGCAATGGTGCCGATTGCCGACCTCGGCGTGATTGCCGGAGGCGGCGCGGCGATGCTCGTTGGCTATCCGCCGGTGGCGCTGCTGTTATGGTCGTTGGCCCTGGTGCCGGCGGCGGCGCGCGCCACGACGATCGTGCGCAAGCGCATCGG
>JANOZI010000042.1:0-2653 GCA_031429375.1 Acidobacteriota bacterium
CGACGCCTTTGACAAGCCGAACGCGTTTGCCACCGGCAAGGTGCCGTTCCGGCAGCAGCAGTTCGGCGGCTCGCTTGGCGCGCCGATCGTGAAGGACCGCGTGCACTACTTCGCCAGCTACGAGCGCCAGGTGTACGACGACGTCGTGACGGTGAATGTTCCGGCGTTTGTCGTGCCGCTGATGAAGGATCCGCGCACCGAAGTGCCGCGCGGGCTCCGTCAACACAACGTCTTCGGCAAGTTGACCGCGACACTCTCGCCGCGCCACTACGTGAGTGCCACCGGCATGTATGGCAACCAGGACCGCACGGCGCAGGACCTCGGCGGCAACGTCGCCGGCGACGGCGGCTTCAACGAAAAGGCGCACGACGTGTATCTCGCCGGCGCGGTCACGTCTGTCTTCACCAACAACTTCACCAACCAGTTACGGTTCGCCTACAGCGATGCCGTGAAGGACCGGTTCCCGTCGGGCGATCCGGGGCCACGCATCATCTTCCCGAGCATCTCGTTTGGACAGGCCACCAACTTCCCGCAGACGCGCGAGCAGATCAACTACATCGTGATGAACACGGCGAACTACCACCTCGATGGCGGCGCGGGTACCCACGACTTCAAGGGCGGCTTCGAGGTCAACCTGAGCCGCGGTCCCCGGACGATCAATACCGCGTTCAATGGCGAATTCCTGTTCCTGCAGGATCGGTTGCCGGACCCGGCCGTGCTCAGTACGCTTCCCGCGAGGTACCGCACCGCGACCGGCTCCGGGGCGCTCGATCGTGATGTCGACATGTTCGCGTTTTTCCTGGAAGACAGCTGGCGCGCGCGCCGGGGGCTGACGCTGTCGGCCGGGCTCCGCTACGACCTGCAATTCCTGCGCGGCGACCTCGACGGGGAAGCGGTGCCGACCGGCATTCCAGCGGAACAATTCTGGGCGCGATTCGTTGACGGCGACCTGAGCGGCCGCAACTGGATGGCGTATCCCAACGACTTCAACAACGCCGGCCCGCGCGTCGGCTTCGCGTGGGATCCGCGCGACAACGGCCGCATGGTGATTCGCGGCGGCTACGGCGTCTTCTTCGATCAGATCTGGACCAACGATACCGGCAACGTCGTGCAGAACTACCCGAACGTCTTTACCCGGCAGCTCGCCAACGACGTGCGTGTGACTGCCGTCCCGAACACGTTCTTCCCGAATGCGCCGCCGGCGTCACTGCTGAGCGCGACGGGGAGCACGTCCGTCCAGGTCCCGAATCCTGGTGCGGAGTCGCCTTCGACGCAGCAGTCGAGCATCGGTGTTCAGCGGCAGATCGCGGCCAACACCTCCCTGTCGGCCGACTACATCCACGTGCTCGGCCTGCACTTCCGCCGCGCCTACAACGCCAACGCGCGGCGCGCCAACGGCACGTTCCCGTTGCTGCCCTCCGGCACCGTCATCACGGTGGGTGATTACGGCAACCGCATCCACAGCGATCAGGTCCAATTCAAATTCGAGCGCCGCCTCGCGAACAACTTCTCGTTGCGCACCTCGTACACCTACATGCACGTGTCCCAGTTCCTGGAGACCGCCGTGGACAAGACCAACCTGGACGCCGACTGGGGACCCGCGGCCAACGACACCCGGCACCGCATGGTGATCAGCAGCGTCTATCGGCTGCCGTTTGAGATTCAGTTCGGCACCATCATCACGGCGATGTCCGCGCCGCCCTACAACGTCACCACCGGCGTCGACACCAACGGCGATCGCGACGTCAACGAGCGGCCGATCGAGAACGGGTCGATGATTGCGCCGTTCTCAGCCCGCGGCGACAACTACTTCAGCATCGACCTGCGCAGCAGCCGCGCGTTCCGCCTGGGCGGCGAACGGCGGCTCGAGGTGCTGTTCGAGATGTTCAACCTCACCAACGCGAAAAACCTCGGCGGCTACGACGGCAACATGCGCTCGTCGTTCTTCGGCCAGCCCCGCTTCGCGCTGCCGCCGTTCCAGGGTCAGCTCGGCGTTCGTCTCGATTTCTAGTGGCGCGTATCAACGAAAAGGACAGTAGCAAGGGAGAGAGTCATGCGACGAACGATGCCGACCGGAGGGGCCGCCGCGCTGGTGGCCCTGGTGTGTGGAGTCGCGCTCGCGGCACAGGGCGGCCGTGGCGCCGTCACGGCCCCGAAAGAAACCATTCCCGGCCCCGGCGCCGCCTGGTCCCTGGCGGCGGTGGGTGACGCCATCATCACCCGGCGCATTGCCACCTTCGATCAGGATACCGACCCGCGCTTCAAGCGCATGACCGAGATCATTCGCGCCGCCGATGCCGCGTTCCTCAATCTGGAGATCTCGTTGTTCCGGCTGACGGGCTTCAAGGGTTGGCCGGAAGTGGAGAACGGCGGCAACTGGGAACTCGGCCCGCCCGAGGCGGCACACGATCTCAAAGCCATGGGATTCGACTTGTTCAACCGCGCCAATAACCACACCACCGACTATGGCGTCGAGGGCATGCGGCTCACCAACGCGCTGCTCGACGAAGCGGGCCTTGTGCACGCCGGCAGCGGAATGACGCTTGGACAGGCCAGTCGCCCCGGCTACTTCGACACGCCCAGAGGGCGCATCGCCCTGATCGGGCTCGCGACCACCTTCACGCCGATGTCGCGCGCCGGCGAGGCGCGCGAC
>JANOZI010000043.1:0-4254 GCA_031429375.1 Acidobacteriota bacterium
AGGACTGCCCGACGCATCCGGCGGCGCCGGCAAGGGTGGACAGGCTCAAGAGACGAAGGAGGTCGCGGCGATGCATAGGCGACAGGATTCATGAAACAGAAAAGGGTGACAAAGAGGCCGCGCCCCGAGCGTCGCGATTAACAATTCATATCGTGAATGATTATCATTCATCGAGTGGATGCCCTCAGGCGGGGTCCTCGCCGCGCCGTGGTGGGCCGTGTTGTAGCGACCCCTCCACCCAGTCTCATCGCGCAGCATCCACACGCCGTCCCTATTCCCTCGTGCCGGGCTCTCCAGCACGCGGGCGCCGAGGAATCCGTTTTGTCGCGACCCGTTCGCATGTGCGGGTGAGGGGGGTACCAGTACGTGCCCGCGCGATTGGTGACCGCGAAGTCGTGCACGTGCTCGAGAACGCGGGGCCGACCCGGTGTGGCGGACGGCCCGACGCATCCGGTGGCTCTGGCGAGGGTGGACATGTTCAAAGGACGAAGGGTCCTTCTCCCGCCTCCTCAACCGTCCGCCCGTCGCGGATGTTGTAGAGGCGTTTGAAAGTGGGAATGATCTTCTCGTCGTGAGTCACGACGATGATGGCGGTCTGATACTGACCGGCGAGCTGATGCAGAATGTGCATCACGGCCAGGCCCCGCTCGCTGTCGAGTGGCGCCGTCGGCTCGTCGGCCAGGATCACCGGTGGCCGGTTGGCGAGCGCCCGGGCGATCGAGACGCGCTGCTGCTCGCCGCCGGAGAGCTCGGCGGGAAACGCCAGGGCTCGAGGCGCAACGTCAAGGGCCGACAGCAGTTCCCGTGCCCGGGCGCGGGCTTCCGCGTTCGGACGCCCCGCCAGCATCGGCAATAGCGCCACGTTGTCGGTGGCATCGAGAAACGGAATCAGGTAGGGCGCCTGGAAGATGAAGCCAATGCGGTCCCGGCGGAGCACGCGCAGGTCGGAAATCTTCCAGCCCTGATCGTAGATTACCTGACCGCCCAACGTCATGCGGCCGCGGGTCGGTTCGATGACCGCGCCGAGGCATTTGAGCAGCGTGGTCTTGCCGGACCCACTGGGACCGATCAGCCCGACGACCTCGCCCGGCGCCACCGACATGTTCACATCCTTGAGCGCGTCGACGGCGGTCTCGCCCTCGCCGTAGCGTTTGCTCAAGCCCTCGATCCGGATGCCGACACCGGTCTCCATATCAGCCGCCGATCGCCGCCGCCGGATCCACGGCGAGTGCGGCACGAATGGCCAGGGTGCTGGCGAGCACGCAGACCAGCATCACGATCGCGAAACCGATCACCGCGTCCCAGGGTTCGAGCAGGACGTATCTCGGAAACGCCGGCCCCCAGACGGTGGCGGCGATCTTCCCGACGGCGAAACCGATCGCCCCCAATCCCAACGCTTGCTGCAGGATCATGCTGGCAATCGTGCGGTTGTGCGTGCCGATCAGCTTCAGCACGGCGATCTCCCTGATCTTGCCCAGGGTCATCGTGTAGATGATGAACGCCACGATCGCCGCGCTGACGATCGTCAGGATCACCAGGAACATGCCGATCTGTTTCGACGCGTTGGCGATCAGCTTGGCGATCAGGATGTCTTCCATCTGCACTCGGGTATAGGCCTGCACGTGCTTCCAGCGGCGGATCTCCTGGGCAACGGCCTCGGGCGAACGGCCCTCGGCCACGCGCACCAGCACCGCATTGACGTTGTGGTTGCTGGTCTGCGACGCCTCGATTGCGTCCAGCAGACCCGGCACGCCGGGGCGGTTGAGCGCCGGATTGGCGGCGGTGCGCGCCCGTTCGGTGACGATCGCGTCGTTGTCCTTGAGAAACTGGGCTTCCTGCGCGTCCTTGAGAGAGATGAACACCATCGGGTCGCCGCCGGACGACACCATGCGCCGCGTGAGACCGACCACCGTGTAGTCGTGGCGGCGGATGCGAATGCGATCGCCCAAGGCGAACCCGGCGCTCACGTCGGCCACCGATTCGTAGTGGCCGCGGGTCACGCGCCGGCCCGCGATCAGGTAGGCCGGCTCGCCCGGCTCGCCGGGCACAAAGCCCACGACCATCGCGCGAACGTCGGTACCGCCCTTGCGGACCTGCATCGTGAGGTACGTGACGCTCGCGGCCTGCGCCACGCCAGGCATCCCGAGTATGTCGCGATAGACATCGTCGCGAATGCTGGACGACTCGGCATAGGGGCCCAGCGTGTCTTTCTGCACCACCCACAGATCGGCGCCGCTGTTGTTGAGCAGCACCTTGGCGTCGTCCACCATGCCGCGATAGACGCCCGCCATGGTGAAGGTGACGCCGATCAGCAACCCGAGGCCCAGTCCCGTGAGCACAAACTTGCTCCACGAATGCAGGATGTCGCGCCCGGCGAGGCTGATCATTTTGCGGCCCCGCGCAAGGCAGGCACGACCGTGATGCGGCTGCCGGCATTGAGGTCGCGCTCGCTATAGACGACCACCTCGTCGCCGGCGGCGAGCCCCTCGATAATCTGCACCCTGCCGTCGAGACCTTCCGCTCCCGTCTTCACCGGTGCGAAGCGGAGCTGCCCGTCCCCATGCAGCCAGACGCCGGCTTGGGCGCCGCGATGGCGGAGGCTGGCATTCGGGATGGTCACCGCATTCAGAACGGCGGGCAGATGCAGCGTCACCTCGGCCATTTCGCCGGTAGACACACCGTCCACCACACGATCGAACGCGACTTTCGCGATGCGCTCTTCGGTGATGGCGTCGCTCGTGGGCTCGACGCGAACGACCTTGCCCGCCACGGATGTCTGGGGATCGGACCGGCGCGTAATAGAAGCCGGCAGTCCCAGGCGGAGCCCCGCGGAACGGCCCTGATCCAGCCGAACCGTGACCCATAAGCTGCGCGGATCCTCCAGCTTGAGCACCGATTGACCGGCAATCACGGTGGAGCCGGGCTCGGCGTCCCGCGACGTAACCACCCCGGCGACGGGCGCGACCAGACGGATGTTCCCCCGCTGCTGTTGCGCCCCGCCGATGTCGGCGTCCAGCCTGGCGAGGTCTCCACGGGCGCCAGCCAATGCCGCCTCCGCGGCGGCGACCTGAGCGTCCGCCGATTGCTGTGCCTGTCGCGCATTATCCACCGCGCTCTGACTAACGACGCCGGCCTGACCCAGGTCCACACTGCGGCGCGCCTCCGTGGTGGCCAAGGCCTGCCGGCTCCGCGCATCGCGCTCTTGGGCTTCGGCCGCCGCCACGGCGCTGCGCCCACGGTCAGCCGCCGCCACGGTCGACGCCACCCGTGTGTCGAGATCCACCGGTTCCATCTCCGCCAACAGTTGACCGGCTCTGACCGTGTCACCGACATCGACGAGCACGCGTTTGACACGGCCGGCGGCCGTCGGCCCGATCAGGTACGCGCGTTGCGCCTCGACCGTGCCGATGCCGAACAGGGCCGGGGACACCTCCCCTGTGACGACCTGGGTCACGGTCACCTGGATCCGTGCGAGCGGGCCGCTCTGCGTGGCCACCCAGCCGAGAGCCAGCAGCAGAAGCACGCCGAAGGCGGCAAACCACACCTGCCGCGGCAGGGCAAAGGGAAGCTTCATTCAGCGTCCTCGTGTATCGGGTTTGGTTCTGGCTCCCGCGACACGCGCGGGTGGGGCACCGCTCACGTGGCAACACCCAGACGCGGCAAGACCCACAACTGGAGAACGATCCAGCCCCCCAACACACCCAGTAGCGTCAGCATACGAATGACCCTCCGGCCACCAGACCCGCTTCCATGTTCATGCCCGTCATCCTCAGGGCGCCGGTCTTCACCCGCGGACGCCGGCTTTGCGCAGGATCGTCATCATCGGACACCACTGCGTGAACGCCGATTGAAACAGGTTCACTCCCACGAACAGCGTGAACCACAAGAAGCCAGGGTTGACGTAGATCCCCAGCAAGACGCTCGCGGCCACCAAGCCGCCCGCAATCATTCGCAACGAACGTTCAACAGTCATGATGCCCTCCCAGATGTGAATCTCAATGTGCTGGAATGAACAGCACCGGCCGCCGGCAGGCGCCGAGCACCCTTGCGACCGGGTCCGTGATGCCCCAGAACGGGCGATCGCTCCCGGTCGCCATGACCACCAGCGACGCACGTTCGATCACGCCCGCCTCGCACTGCGTCGCCGGTCCCGCGTCGATGACACGGCCGCCGGAAATGCCCGCGAGGTGTTCGGCGCAGGTGCGCGCTGCGTGATCAACGTCGCCTCCGTGCCGCACGAGAACAACGTGCTCG
>JANOZI010000044.1:0-4764 GCA_031429375.1 Acidobacteriota bacterium
CCTGGGCTCCGACCACACGTGAGTGAGCAGCGCCAGCAACGCGTCGGCGCTCACGTAGTCGTAGCGCGACAGTCCTGACCCGTCGCGCGCGAGGTAACTTTCGGCGGGGATGTGCCAGGCTTCCAGCGTTTCCCTCAGCGCCGTCAATCCAGCATCGGTCGTTGCGGGTTGGCCCAGAGGCGCCAACGACATCAGCAGCGTCTCGGCGTAGATGTTGCGGCTCCACTTCAGCGTGACGTCGACGATCTCAGACAGCGGCGGCGAGCGATCCTCCAGCAGCAGTGTGGCCGTGGCAAGATCCGGCGCGATTCTGAGGTCGTCGATGTCGATGATCGGGCCGCCAACGAAAATGCCGTTGCGCGCGAGCGCCTCGCGTAGCGCAGTCACGTACATCAGCGTCGGGTTGGGCACCGCCGCGTCCTCGCGCAGCGCCGTGGCGCCAATCGCGACCTGGCCGCGAACGCTGAGGATCTTCGACCCGGGGATCCGTTCGAACGTGACCTTGGTTTCCGCCCCCGCGGGCGCCGTGGTCACGCCGTGGTCGATGGTGAGACCGCTGCCGGCCGGCGACGTGCTGATGACAGCTCGCGCCCCGGCCTCCTGGCCCGGTCCGATCAACAGCTCGACCTGGTTCTCGTTGTATTGCAGCGCGCTCACCGGCGCGCCGTAGCCTAGCGCGATGTCGTCCCACGACCAGCCGGGCGCCCAGCCTGGCTCGGCAAAAGCGTTGTCGTCGCCGATCAACTGGCCGGCGATCAGATGGACCCCGCGCGCCGCGAGCTGCTTCGCCCACTCGTCCAGCACCGCCCATCGCTCCGGGTGCCGCGGGTTGATCGTCGGGTCGCCATTCGACGTCACTATCAGGTCGCCCTCGATGGTGCCGTCCGCCGTCATCGCTCCGGTGGCATAGATGCGATTGGTGTAGCGGTAGTCCCAGCCAAGCCGCTCGGCCGCCACCGCTGACGTGATCAGCTTCTGGTTCGAGGCAGGCACCTGCAGCCGGTTGGAGTTGAGCGTATAGAGCGTGGCGCCGCTCTGCAGCGACTTGACGATCACCGACCACTGCGCGTGATCGACGGCGCGGTTGCCGAAGATCGCCTGCAGGTCGCGCTGCAGTTGCTCGATTGATTTCTTCGACGCTCGTCGGGGCGCCGCGGGTTTTTGCCCGGACTGCGAAGGGCCCTTCGCAGCTTGCGCGAAGGTGTGCGGCTGGGCCGTTATTCCCGCACACCCGGCCAGCACGACGATCGTCGCCGCAGCAACGAACGAGCGTGCGGCGCGGCGTCTCACTTCTTCTCGCCCGCCTTGTCAGGAGTCGGTGGCGTCGCCGCCGGCTTCGGCGGCAGCACCACCGTGTCGAACGCCATCATGGCGCCCCGCATCGACGGCGTGTCGACTTTCACCCCGCCCGCCTCGCCGTCGCGCGCGGCATAGGCGTTGTCGCCAACCTGTCCGAACCGCACGCGCTCGAACTTGCCGTCGTCGTAGCTGGCGCTGACGACGAGCGCCGGCTTCTCGAGGCCCGTCTTCGTCTTCGCGTCGACCCACGACTCGGCCTTCAACGCGATCAGCTTGTTCAGCAGATCGTCGACCGCGGCTTGATCCGGAGTGATGGGCTCGCCGCCAACGCGCGTGACCTTCCAGGTCTCGGGGTCGTCCGGCTTCGCGCCCTTGATCTTCTCGAACTCGTAGGTCTTGGCGCCGCCGGTCGTATCCAGCACCGCGCGCAGCTTCGCCAGCTGGAAGGGCCGGAACTCGAACAGTTCCTTCTTCCGGTAGTCGTCGAGGCTCTTCTTGAGGTCGTCCTGCAGCGTCGTATCCACCGTGAACACGAGCGGCCGCGCCGCGTCCTTCGCGTAGGTCTGATCGTTTTCGGTCTTGCCGACCTCGAGCACCGTCTTCGAGCTGCCGGCACCGACCGTGATCGTCATCTGCGGCTTGTCGAGGCCGTACTTCGCCAGGTCCTTCGCGTCAGTCTCGACGAGCTTCGACATGTTCGCGCTCGACAGCCGCGACAGCAGCCCCTCGACCGCGGCGTAGTCGCTGCGGCCCGCAGTGGGCTTCGCCACTTTCCACTCGGTGCCGGATCGGGCCAGCTCAATCGAGCTCGGCCCGCGCGCGATCGCGACCGCATCCGCCTTGTCGCGATCGAATTTGAGGATCTTCTTGTCCCGGAGGTCGAACGGCTTCTTGTTGAAGCTGGTCTCCTGGAACGCCGACACCAGGAACACGGCCTTCTCGTCGTTCTTCTGCGCGTACAGCTCGCCCTGGGTCGCGTTCTTGTCGCCGAGCTTCAAGGCCCCGTTGACGTTACCCTGCGCCTTGAACTCGACGCGGACCGCCGGATTCTCCAACCCGTACTGCCCCAGGTCCTTCGGGTTCTCGTCGACGACGCGGACGCGCTCGAGGCTGGACAGCGCTTGCGCCACGCCGATGGTTTCGGTCGGATCGGCATCGGCCTGCGCCGGCTCGATCATCTTCCAGCCCGCCTCAGACTTCTTGAGCAGGGTGGTCTCGCCACCGGCGGTGATCTTGATTTCGTCGATCTTGTCGGTCTCGACCGAATAGACCTTTTCTTTCGCCGCTTCGCTCCCGAGGCTCGACGCCGGCCGCTTCGAGTCGACAAAGTAGATGTAGCCGCCGAGCCCGGCGAGCACGACGATGAGGAGAATCGTGGAAGTGAGGCCGCGCACGGCTTACCTTCTCCGCCACCAGGTGTACACGCCCGTGGCGAACACCAGGCCAGGAAGAATGAACAGGCAGAGCAGCATGATGCGCTGCTGTTGATCCGCGGTCAGCGTGAGCCGCCGATCCTGGGGCTCGCGCGGGCGGATGGCGATCAGGTTTTCCTGCTGCGCCAGCCAGTTGAGCGAGTTCATGAAGAAGTCGCGATTGCCGGGAATGCCGATCGCGAAGTTCGCGACAAAATCCGAGTCGCCGATCGCGACGACCCTCGACTCGGGCTTCGGCCCGGCCTCGGGCGTGGCCGGGCTGCTGTTGCCCGACGGTGGCGGCGGCACCTCGGTGGCGGGCGCAGACACGGCGGCACCGAGGGTGATTGGTCCCTGCTTGTCGCCCTTCTCGGCCTCGAACGCCACCTTCCCGCCGACGAGCGACGATAGATCGGCCTCGGCCCAACTGCGCGCGCTCGTCGTCAGGATCGGCTGCGCGGTGTGGCCGTTCGATCCGCCTGCGAGGTTGGTCATCGATCGCGCCAGCGGATACGCGGTGAGCTGGCTGAACCCCTCGGTGATGGCATGCGGCGGGTACGGCGGCGGCACGACCGGCACCGACGCGTCGTTGGTGCCAACCAGCTGGCCCATCCCGCTCGCGTCGAGCACGATGTCGTCGCCGGCGTTGATGCCCCAGTCCATCAGGAACTGCGTCAAGAGCGGCTGGCCCGGGTCGGTGGACTTGCCCTTGGGATCCAGCAGCACGAACACCTTGCCGCCGCCCAGCGACGACACATCGGCCTCGGCCCAACTGCGCGGGCTCGTGGTCAGGAACGCCTGCGCGGTGTGGCCGTTCGATCCGCCCTCGAGGTTGGTCATCGAGCGGGCCAGCGGGAACCCGGTGATCTGGCTGAACCCCTCCGTGATCGGGTGTGATGGGTACTGCGCCACGATCGGCACCGAGGCGTCGTTGGTGCCAATCAACTGGCCCATCCCGCTCGCGTCGAGCACGATGTCGTCGCCGGCGTTGATGCCCCAGTCCATCAGGAACTGGGTCAAGAGCGGCTGGCCGGGGTCGGTGGCCTTGCCCTTGGGATCGAGGAGCACGAAGACCTTACCCCCGCGTGCCACATACGCCTTCAGCGCGTCCATCTCCGGCGGGAAGAAATCCGTCGTCGGGCCCGCGATGACGACGACGGTGGCATCGGCGGGGACGGTTTTCTGTTGCAGCAGCACGAGCTGTTCGAAGGCGAAGTTGTCGGAGGTCAGCCCCTGCGCGAGGGTCGCATAGGCGTTGCGATCGGTGCCCGCGGTGTTCTTTTCCCCGTGTCCCTGCGTGAAGTAGACCTTCTTCGCTGCGCCCGTCACGACCTTGATCAGGGCGTTGGTGAGCGCCTGCTCGTCGGTCGAGGTCACGCGCTCGGTGCGGTCCTTGTACTCGAGCACGACCGTGCCATACGCTGCCACCTGCGCCGCTTTGGCCCGGGCCGGCTCACGGTCGGGATCGACGTACTCGGTCTGGACCTTGCTCGAGTGGTACTGGAATTCGTCGAGCCGGTTGCGGAAGCCGTCGAACCTGGCCGGCTGGTCGTAGACCGTGAACTTGACCGGCTCGGGCAGCTCCTTCAGCACTTTGATCGTTTGATCCGAAAGGCTGTAGACCTGGTTGGCGGTGAAATCCCACCGTTTGTTCTGCCGCGTCGACAGGTAGTTGACCGCGATCAGGATGGCGACGAACACCACGACGCTGACGAGCGACATGGTGCCGTACTTGGCGCTGCGGCCCTTGTAGAACTCGGCGACGTCGCGCCACTGCCCCGCGATGTAGATGAGCACGGCTGCCAGCCCGGCCCACGCCAGGTAGGTCGCGTACTGATCGTGCCACCACGGCCACGGCGGCGAGAAGACGCGCGCGGCCACGGCCGCAAACACCAGCACCGTGCCGATCCATCCGATGATGCCTGTGATCTTCGCCATGGTTAGCCTCGCCACCTTTCGCTGTCCACCGACTTCATGGTGAGGAAGAGGCCGAAGGCCATGAAACTCAGGTAGTAGATGACGTGCTTGGTGTCGATGATGCCCTTGGCGAAGT
>JANOZI010000045.1:0-2839 GCA_031429375.1 Acidobacteriota bacterium
GCCGTCTGATCGAGCACCACGTGCAAGCGCCCGTCCGCCGGCTCAACGCCGACAACGGTGCCATCGAACGAGGTGCGATAGGGCTCGGTGTAGTAGAGACGGTGGGTCATTCTTAGAGTTTAGAGTTTAAGAGTTTAGAGTTAAGAGTTAAGAGTTAAGAGTTAAGAGCAAAACGATGCACTAGGAGTTCTTAGCTCATAACTCTTCACTCTTCACTTCGGCCACGATGGGCAGCTCGAAATAGAAGACCGCGCCGCCAGCGGGGGAAGGGCGGTAGCCGATGCGGCCGCCGTGCGAGCGCACGATGTCGTAGCTGACCGACAGGCCCAGCCCCGTGCCTTCGCCAACGGGCTTGGTCGTATAGAACGGCTGGAATAACTTCGGCTCGTGCTCGGGCGGCACGCCGGGTCCGGAATCTTCACACTCGATGCACGCCCACCCGTCGTGGTCGCTGGTGCGGATGCACACCTCGCGCCGCTTCGCCTCTGAGTGCACGATCGCCTGCTCGGCGTTGATCGCGAAGTTGAGCAGCACCTGCTGCAGCTCCGTGAAAATCGCCATCACCGTGCCATGCGATTTCTCGTCGATCTCAACCCGGATGTTGAACTCCTCCATCTTGCGCTGCCGGAGCTCGAGCACCGACGCCACGACATCCCGCAGGCGAACCGGCGAAGGCTCCGACATCTGCCGTCCGAAGCGCGACAGGTTGCGAATGATCGCGCTCGCACGCGCGCTCTCCTTCTGGATCAGCAGCAGGTCGCCGCGTGCTGCGGCCGGCATGTCCTTCTGCATCTGCAGCAGCTCGGCGAAGCCGAGAATGGCCTGCAGCGGGTTGTTCAATTCGTGAGCGACACCCGATACCAGCACGCCGATCGCCGCCAGGCGCTCCTGGCGTATCACCTGTTTCTGCAGCGATTGCACCTCTTCCCTCATGCGCCGCTCGTCGTCCACCTGCGCGGCAATCGCCTGGCGCGCGCTGTTCAGGCTGGTGATCATCTCGCCTACGGTCTGCTGCAGATGAGCCATTTCCGCGGTGGGCATCCGCTGCTGATCGAGCGCCGACAAATCGCCGCGGCTGATGCGGCGCGCAGTCGCATCGAGGTGATCGAAGGCCGAGAGCCAGCGCCGCGCGACGATCAGCGTCACCAGGAACACCACCACGGTCGAGCCGATGGCAATCGCCAGGTTGCGCTGGCGAATCGGCGCGGTGCGGGAAAGGGCCACCGCGGTTGGGATGCCCACACTGGCCAGCCACGGTCCGCGTTCGACCACCGCGTTGCCGAACACGCGCTCGACACCGTCGATGCCGGTGATCACGACCGACGCCGGCACATCTGCCGGGAGTCGTTGCTGGCCCGGCGCCGCGGTCGGGCGGCCGACATACAGCGCCGCGTCGAGGCTGCGGGCCACCACGATGCTGTCGACATCCGTGAGCGTCACGACCGAACCGGGCGGCAGCGGAATCGACCCGAGAATCCGCTCGAGCGCTTCGAGGTGGACCGACAGCCCGAGCACGCCAACCACGCGGTCGTCGGCTGACGTGATCGGATAACCGAGAACGACGGCGTGCCTGGCGTCGCCCGGCCCGCCCAGCATCCGGCTGACCCGGGTCTCGCGGAGCTCGGCGACCTGACGCAGGAAGCCCGGGTCCAGCTTGCCTTCGACGGCCGGCTGCGGCGGCTTCGCCCACGCCAGGGCCCGACCGCTGACATCGGCCATGAGAGCGTTGCCCAGCACGAGATCGCGCCCGTCGACCAGCGGCAGCAGCACCTCGGTGGCCGCGACCGGATCGAGCTGCTGCATGCTCGGGTGGCGCGATGCCGTAACGGCGACCGCATCGGCGGCTTCGAGGTTGCGATTCACATACACCACCACCGTCGCCGCCATCGTCCCCGTCTCCGCCGCAAGCTGGCGAACGTGTTCGTTGTAGGTCAGGCGCGCACCGTAGCCGATGGCGATTAAAACGAGGACCGCCAGGATCACGACGATGAAAAAGACCTGGCGTCTGAGGGGCTGGGCCAATGCTGTCGAGGACTCCGCGCGAATGGTATCAGCGGTGCGGCTGAATTAGCGGATCGGTTGCACTGGCTTCCGCAAACCCTGCGGCGCGGAGCCGGCAGCTGTCGCAGTGACCACAGGGACGGCCGGACGGCGGCGGATCGTAGCAGCTGTGCGTCAACCCGTAGTCCAGGCCGAGCGACAGACCCAGGCGGATGATGTCGGCCTTCGAGAGGCTGATGAGCGGCGTGTGGATGGTGAGCGGGCGCCCTTCGACCCCCGCCCTCGTCGCCAGCCGCGCCAGGCGCTCGAAGGCCTGGATGAAGTCGGGCCGGCAATCGGGATAGCCCGAGTAGTCGAGCGCATTGACGCCGATCACGATATCGGCGGCCCCCAGGACCTCGGCCCAGCCGAGTGCCATCGAGAGAAAGATGGTGTTGCGGGCAGGCACGTAGGTGTTGGGGATCACCCGGGGATCGATGGCAACATCCTTAGGCACGTCGATCGTCGATGACGTCAGTGACGACCCGCCAATCTGCGACAGGTCGAGGGCCAGTTCGAGATGGCGCTCCACGCCGAGCGCGGCGGCCACGGCGCGCGACGCCTCGAGCTCGCGCACATGGCGCTGGCCGTAGTTGATGCTGAGCGCCGACAACGCAAAGCCATCGCGCCTGGCGACGGCGGCAGCGGTGTACGAATCAAGCCCACCACTCAAGAGGACGACGGCCCTAGACACCGCGGGTCTCCGGGCTCCAGATGTACTTGTGCATCTGCAGTTGCACGCGCACCTCGAGGCGGTCGGCGATTACCCACTCGGCCAGTTGCTTCGCATCCAGTTGAC
>JANOZI010000046.1:0-2212 GCA_031429375.1 Acidobacteriota bacterium
CCGCTGCCCTTTGAAGTTGCCGAGGCGCGCGACCACCAGGTCGTGTGAGGGAATGATCCACACCTGTTGCCCGCCGGCGCCGTTCATCGAATACGCTTCTTTCGGGATCGGCCACGCGCCGTCGCCGTTGATCCAGAAGAACCCGCCGTAGACCGGACGCCCGTCGGCCACCCACGCGGGCGCGAGCGTGCTGACGAAGCCCGGATAGTCGTCAGGCAGGATGCGTTCGCCACCAGGGGTGACGCCGTTGTTCAAATACAAATTGCCGAGGCGCACCCAGTCACGGCCCGACATGTACTCATAGCCCTGGGTCAGGAAGTTGCCTGACGGGTCGGTTTCCATCACCATCGTCCGCACCCCGATCTTGTCCCAGAGGTTGCGCTGCGGATACGTCAGGTAGTCTTCCTTCAGTTTCGCGATGCCGAGCTTGTTCAAGTAGTTGATCAGTACGGGATCGGTGTTGCGATAGCGGCCGACCGTGTTCGGCGGCCACTGCTGCGGACGCGTGGCGGCGTACTTGTACGAATCGCCGGCGTCCGTATACAGGTACAGGTGATCGGGGTAAGGGCCCTTTGGGTCATAGTCGGGATCGCTCGGCGAAATAATGCGAATGCCGCTCGACATGTGCAGGATGTCCTGGATCTTGATGGCGGCGCGCGGGTCGTTGGCGCCCTGCCATTCGGGCACCGGCGCCGGTTGATCCAGCTTATAGACGCCCTTGTGAATGAGCGTGCCCATGATCGTGGACGTGACGCTCTTGCCCATGGACCAGCTCTCGAGTGGCGTGGTCTGAGTGATGCCGTCGCCGTATCGCTCGGCGATTAGCCGGCCCTTGTAAGCGACCACGAACGCCGTCGTCTCGGCTTCGGCGTTCGAGAATGCGGCATCAACGGCCGCCGTGATCTTTGCTTCGTCGATTCCCGCCGGCAGCGGCGTCTTCGGCAGCCGATCGCCCATGGGCCAGTCCTGGCTAGTGGCGGCAGGCAGCGTTGACTTGACGGGTTTGGGCGTGAACGACAGCTTGTCGGACCCCTCGGGCAATGTGATGCAGCCCTGGCCGTCGGTATACACGGCGGTCCGCACGACGCCGTTCGGGAGCGTGATGCTCACCGACTTCTTCGCGCGGTCGACGACCGGGTTGCCGACCTTGGCGCGCTCGTCGTAAGGCCCGGTGAAGTAGCCGACGTGTTCGGCCGCGAACGCCACGTCGTAGCCGGTGATGAACACCGCCGAGCACATCGTCTTGGCGTAGCCGGAGGTGTGATGCGATAACGCGTCGCCGGGCACGGGTTCGTACTTGGTTGGTAATTCAAACGACTTGGCCCGCTTGATCAGCCGTTCGCGCTCAGCGGCTGCCGGGTCAGCCGGCGCCGGTGCGGCCGCAGGTGCGGGTGCGGCGGCCGGCTTGCCTTCGCAGGCGACCGCGAGACTGGCAAAGACGAGGGCGATGACCGCAAGGGTGGAGCGGCGGGCGATTACTCGAATCAGCATGGTGGGCGGATTATAGTGCGCCCGACTGCAGACACTGCTGCTGTTCTGGCCGGTGCTAGAGGCCCAGCCAGCGCCTCAATGCATCGTCGACCGCGGCGATCGCGTCATCGTCGCACCGCCCCACTTCACGCGTAATGTTTGCCCGCGGCACGCTCACCACTTTGTCGACCATCACTTGCGACGCGGCCTTCAGGCCGGTGCGGTCGCCCGGCGGCACACTCACCCGAAACAGTGGCGCATCCACCCAGGCCGAGGTGATTGGACAGATGGTCACGCTGCCATGCGTCGGATTGAAGGTGTTGGCTTGCACCACAAGCGCCGGCCGGGGCTTGCCGGTGTAGGCGCCGCGGGCCGCCACGATGACGACCGCGCCCCGGGCTATTTCCATCCGCGCGGATCCCCGGCGTGCTCGATGAAGTCGAGGGTCTCGCGATCGGCGTCCTGCGCGCTGGCCAACAGCGACTGGCGCCGCGCCTCCGCGTCGGGATCGCCGATCGGGGCGGCGAGATGGGCCTCGAGAATGGCTCGCGCCACCTCGCTTCGGCTGCGACGTGTCCGGCGCGCTTCGCGCGCGAGCTTGCGCTCGACTTCCGGCGTGAGGCGCACAGTAAGAATCGCCGAGACGTTGGATTGGGCCATCGTGTATACAGTATACATCAATGGCGGACGGCGCGCTGGTTCGACGAGCTGAAGGCGCGCGTGCCGACGGCGCCTCGACAGG
>JANOZI010000047.1:0-2440 GCA_031429375.1 Acidobacteriota bacterium
GAGACCCGGGCGCGCGTCGCCCAACCGGAACTCATTCAGCAGTCCGAACGTCTTCGAATTCTTCCTCTGCTCGAGAAACGCAAGACTGGAACTGAGATGATCCGGCCACCACAGGTCGTCGTGGTTCAAGTACGCGACATACGGCCCGGTGGCAAGGGCAAGCCCGCGGTTGTTGGGACCGGATTGCTCGCCGCAGTTCTCGGCCAGGTTCTCATAACGCAGCCGGCTATCGTCGAAGCCGGCGACCACGCTGGCCGTTTCGTCACTGCATGCGTCGCCGATCACGAGGCCTTCCCAATCCTTGTGATCCTGATCGAGCAGGCTCTGCAAGGCGAGCTTCAACACGTGCGGTCGATTGTAAGTCGCGATGATGACGGAAACCTTCGCCATCTCCGCGAATCAGGTTTGGGACGGAAAGATGCCGAAGAGGGAGATCAAATAGTTAAGGGCCAGATAAGGCTGGACGTTGTCGTGCGGCTGACTCCCGCCCGCAAGGCCCGCCGTCACGCTGCCGCCCATTTGGATCGACGCCGCGTGCATTGTCGCGTCGGCGGCGGCGTTGCTGTAGCGCGCGGTCGGACTCGCCGGCGTCGACGCCAACGCGTCGCGCAGCTCAACGAGGTGCGCCGCCTTGATCTTCGTGCCTGTCGCGATCGGCTCTGCGAACACCGGCGCCGGCAGCCCCGCCGTCGCCCGCGCTTCGGTGAGCGCGGCCCTCAGGTCGATCAGGTGTTGCGCGCGAGCGACCGTCGTTCCGGCCGTGAGCGTCGGGTCGGTCCAGGCGTAGGGCTGAAGCCCGACACCGGCGCGAACCGCGTTCAAGCGCACGCGCAACTCGGTGATGTGCACGGCGCGGATTGGCGTGGAAGCCACCGCCAGCGTCGGGTCGGTCAGCGGACCGAACGCTCCGATGGCGGGAACGTTACCGACCGGCGTCAACTGGTTGCCGGCGCCGTTGCGGCAGCGCAGCGTGCCGTTGAGCGAGCCGAGCGCAATCGTGTGCGTGTGCTGCGCCATCTGCGCGGGGCTGAGGATGACGGTCTCGACACCACCGAATTCACCGATGGTGAAGTTCTGAAATCCGGGTCCCTGCCCTTGGTGAATCGGGATGCGGCTGCGAAGATCCGGCACGGCGAAAGTCGTCTGACCATCGCCGCCGTAGGTCGTGCCAATCAACGTGAAGAGCGCTTCGTTTTCGGCGATCGGCAGCATTTGGCCGTCGCACTTCGCCCAGCCCGCCGCGGCGAAGTTGAAGGCGACGAGGATGATTTCTCCGATGAAGGGCTGGCTCATTTATTAGGGACGGCTCGGGAAAATGCCTTGCAACGCGATGCAATAGCTCAAGACGAGATGGGGCTGGCGGTTCTCATGCGGCTGGCTTGAACCGGCGAGGCCCGCAGTCACGGTGCCGCCGAATGCCACAGAGGATGCCTGCATGTTCGAGTCGGGAGCGGCGTTGCTGTAGCCCAGCGTGGCGCCGGCGTTCATGATGGCCGGCGTATTTCCGACAGGCGTCGCCACGGTCGCGGCAGCGTTGCGGGCCCTCGCGGTCGCCGTCAGCGCCGAAGCGTCAAGGGTGTGAGTGTGCGCCGGCAACTGGCTCTGCGTCAGGACAATACTTTCGCTGCCCAGCGTTTCGCCGAGAAAATGACTGCCGCCCTCCGCGAGAGGCACGCGGCCGCGAAGGTCCGGCAGCGCAAAGGTGACCCGGCCGTCGCCGCCGTAGGTCGTTCCGAGCAGCGAGAACAGTGCCTGGTTCTGGTTGATCGGCATCAGCTGGCCGTTGCAAAGGGCCCAGCCCTTTGGAGGGAAGTTGAAACTGAAAAGCGCAATCTGTGAGAGGAACGGCTCGAACGCCATATCTCTTTAGTTACGACCGAGGTGGAAACACGCCCAGCAGCGCAATGCAGAAGTTCAGCGTGAGGGACGGTTGCATGTTGGTGTGCGGCAGATCGCCGCCGGAAACGGCCGCGGTCGGGGCGCCGCCGAGCGTGACCGCTGAAGCGTGCATATTCGAATCGGGCGCCGCGTTCGTGTAAGACGGCGGCCCGCTGGCAGCGTCGATCGCCGGAATGTTGCCGACCGGCGTCTGCTGATTGCCAACCGCATTCCGGCTTTTCGCTGCCGCGGTCAACGAGCCGATGTTGACCGAGTGGTTGTGCTGCGGGATCTGCGTGGTGGCCAGCGTGACGGTTTCTACGCCACCGAATTGGCCCAGTGGATAATTCGCCAGGCCCGGCCCCTGGTCTTCGCCGACCGGCACGCGCCCGCGCAGATCCGGCAGCGCGAAATTCGTCTGGCCGTTGCCGCCGTAGGTCGTGCCGAGCAGTGAGAACAGCGCGGTGTTTTGTGCGATGGGCATGAGCTGTCCATGGCAAAACGCAAAGCCCGTCGGCGCAAAATTGAATGGCAGCAGGAAAATTTGGCCGACGAACGGATC
>JANOZI010000048.1:0-10644 GCA_031429375.1 Acidobacteriota bacterium
ATCAGCAGGACGACGGTGGCCACGCCCAGCCACACGCGCTTATCGCGGAGCATGAGGCCCCACGCGGTAGTAGGTCGACAGCTCCAGCGTGAGCGACAACGGCGCGTTGCTGTCGGCGCCCTCCTGCAGTCCGACGTTATCGATCACCACGAAATCCGGTCCCGTCTCGATATCGTGGATCAGCATCCGGATGTCTTCCCAGTTCCCCGAGAGCGAATAGCTGATTTTCAGCCGCTCCAGTTCAGATTTATCGTTACTCTCGGGCGACGAGAGGTTGCGCTGAAAGTTCACGTCGTGCTGTCGGACCATCTGGCCCAGCTTGAGATTGGTCAGGCGCCGCGCCGCCGACGCATCGGCCGGCAGCACATCCTTGTAGAACCGCTCGAGATCCTTCGTCGCCTGGCCTTGACCGTCACGCGTGGCCTCGGCGCTCTTGAAGTCCTCGGCCGCGGCCGACAACGCGGCCAGCGACGTCCGTGCCCGTTCGTCTCCGGTTTGCACCGATTGGCGCAGCGGCAGCACGACCGCGACCAGTACGATCACGTTGATGACCAGGACCGCCGCCAGCGGCACCAACACGCGGCGATGTTCGCGGACGACCCGGCCGAACGGCACCTCCGAGCCCACCGTGTAGAGCGCTTTCACGGTGTCCCCTTCGCGCGCTCAGACTTCCCCTTCGCAGGTTCAGACGCCGGCGGGGCGGGGCTGGCCGCAGGGACGGGTGTGGCCGGCGGCAAATGGTAATAGCCCTGGAGCGTCGATTTGAGCGTGCCGTCGTCGTTGGCCGTGTTCTGCCGCGACAGCACGCCGGTGAACGAGCCGGTGGCCTCGAGCGCCTCGATGAATTCCTCGAGGTCTTCGAGCTTCTTGGACACGACCGACGCGGCCACGAGCATTCGGCCGTCCGAATCGATCTGGGGCTGGACGGCGGTAATGCGCACATCGGCCGGCAGCGTCGCCTGGAACTGGTTCAGCAACTCGGTCCACGAGAACGCGCGCCGATCGATCAACTGGTTGGCTTCGCGCGCCTTGATCTCGACCGCGGCCAGCTCATCGCGATTAAGCGACTGGCGAATCACTTGCGCCTGGTCGCGATACCGGCTCGCCTGCTGCTCGTTGCGCTCGACCGCGGCCCCGAGCGCGCGGTTCTGCGACTGCAAGCGGTAGACCTCGGCGGCGTTGAACACGGTGAGGCCGAGCGCGACCAGCGCCAGCGCCCCGATGCCGACGCGCAGAATGCGATCGTTATAGAAGGGCCGGGTCGAGAGGTTCGTGCGCAGCATCGCTACGCCACCTTCTTCTCGCGCAGCAGCATGCCGACCAGCGGCGCCAGCACGTCGAGCAGCTCCGGCGACGCGGCGATGCGATCGAGCAGCGCCGCCGCGCCGCGCGGGTCGACCGATTCGACGTTGAGCCCGAGCCGCTCTTCGAGCCCGCGCCGCACGCTCTCGGCGCCGCTCGGCAGCCGCGCCGCGCCGGCGATCAGCACGCGGGCGAAGCCGCCGCCGTGCAGCCGATCCTCGTAATACATCGCCGTCTGGTGAATCAGGTCCCCGAGCGTGCCCTCGCCTTCCTCGCTGCGGTTGCGGAAGAACAGCAGCGAGCGATCGCGAATCACGGCCAGCGTCATGTACGAGTCGGTCACGTGCACCAGCAGCCAGTCGCCGGTGGGCACCGCTTGCCCGGCCATGATGCCGTTGATCACGCCGAAGGTCGCCAGGTCGACGAGCCCGGCGTGCGCGCCGGCCATCTCGCACGCCCGTTCGTACTGCTGCACGACGTCGGCGCGGGCCAGCGACACCACCAGCTCGTGGCCGCCGTCGGGCGACGCCGCGCCGGGCGTCACGCTCAACACCGCTTGCTCGATCGGAAACGGCGCGCTCTTGCGCACCTGCCAGCGGACAATCTCCTGCAGGTCCGCGGCCTTGGCCGGGATGTTCTCGAGCTTCAGCAACGACACCTTGGCCACCGTGTCGGGAATCACGAGGGCGACCCGGGTCGTCTTCGTGCCGAGCTGGCCCAGCACGCGGCGGATCGCCTCGGCCACCAGCGGCACGTCCGGCATGTTCAGCGTCGCCAGCGAGGGCACGACCGCGCCGGGCGGCAGCGCTTCGGCGGCGTGCGCGGCGATCACCGCCTGGCCGCCACGCCAGGTCAGCCGGGCCGCCCCGACGTGCCCGTGATCGATCTCGATGGCGACGTCGGGCGGCGGCGTTTGGAAGAGGTTGGCGGAGATCATTCGACGAACGTCACCTTGTTGATTTCGCGCAACGTCGTCTCGCCGCTCAGCACCCGTTCCACCGCCGACTCGCGCAGCAGCCGCATGCCCTGCTCGCGGGCGGCGCGCTTCACTTCGGAGATCGGCCGCTTCTCCAGGATGATTTCGCGGATGTGATCGGTCAGGTCGAGCAGCTCGCAGATCGCCATGCGGCCCTTGAAGCCGGTGCCGCTGCATTCGATGCAGCCGGTGCCTTCATAAAACGTGTGCCGGGCCGCGAGCGCGGCGTCGATCGCCGACTCGGCGAGCAGCAGCGGATCGATCTCCACCGGGTGCTTGCACGACGCGCAAATCTTGCGGACCAGCCGCTGCGCCATCACGCAGTTGAGCGCCGAAATGAACTGGTACGGCTCGACGCCCATGTTGAGGAAGCGGCCCAGCACGTCGAACACGTTGTTGGCGTGGACGGTCGTGAACACCAGGTGGCCGGTCAGCGCCGACTGGATCGCGATCTGCGCGGTCTCGGGGTCGCGGATCTCGCCGACCATCACCTTGTCGGGGTCGTGACGCAGAATCGAGCGCAGCCCGCGCGCGAAGGTCAGGCCCTTCTTCTCGTTGATCGGGATCTGGGTGATGCCCTTGAGCTGGTATTCGACCGGGTCCTCGATCGTGATGATCTTGTCCTCGATCGTCCGAATCTCGGCCAGCGCGGCGTACAGCGTCGTCGTCTTGCCGCTGCCGGTCGGCCCGGTCACGAGCACCATGCCGTACGGCTCGCGGATGTACTTGCGGAACCGCTTGAGCTCCTCCTCGGGGAACCCCAGGATGTCGAGGCGCAGCTCGGTAAACTGCTCGCTCATCGACTGCTTGTCGAGAATACGAATCACCGCGTCTTCGCCGTGCACGCTCGGCATGATCGAGACCCGGAAGTCGATGGTCTTGCCGGGCACGCGCAGGCGGAAGCGGCCGTCCTGCGGCACGCGCTTCTCGGCGATGTCGAGCTCGGCCATCACCTTGATGCGCGACAGGATCGAGCTGTGAAACCGCTTG
The DNA here is from genome assembly GCA_031429375.1 of Acidobacteriota bacterium. Taxonomy (GTDB): domain Bacteria; phylum Acidobacteriota; class Vicinamibacteria; order Vicinamibacterales; family UBA2999; genus 12-FULL-67-14b. Next base: position 3,269 of record JANOZI010000048.1, read on the forward strand.
GCGATCGGCCGCATCGCCGACTGCAGCACGCCGTCGATGCGGTACTTCACGTAGACCGCGTCGTCCTGGGTCTCGATGTGAATGTCGCTCGCCCGCCGCTGGATGGCCGTGAAGATGGTGGAGTCGACCAGCCGGATGATCGGGCTGCTGTCGCTCGTCAGCCGCTCGACCGTCAGGTTGTCTTCGCCCGAGTCGTCGTCCTTGAGGACCTGGATCTGAAACTCTTCGGTCGCGTCGTCGAGCACGCGCTGCGAGCTCTCGCTCTTTTTCAGCATGCCCTCGATCGCCGAGCGGCCGCCCACCATCACGCGCACGTGGGTGCCGAGAATCACCGACAGCTCGTCGATCATCGGCAGGTCGGTCGGGTCCGACACCACGATCACCAGCGACTTGCCGTCGCGGCGGTATGGCACGAAGCCGTAGCGCAGCATCAGCTCCGCGGGGATCGATCGGAACAGCTCCTGATCGATCCGGAACTCGTGCATGTCGAGGAACGCGAGCCGGTAGCGGTCCGCCAGCCGGCGGGCCGCCGCCTCTTCGGCACTGCGCTCTTCGGCCGACACTTCCGGCGCCGGCGGCTCCTCGATCAGCGCCTCGGGGTCGAGCGCGTCGTTGGGCGTGACTTCCATCAATGGTTTCCAATCACCGACGTCAGCTCGAACAGCGGCAGGTACAGCGCCAGCACGATGCTGGCGATGACGATGCCCATGATCACCAGCATGGCGGGCTCGATCACCTGGACGAAGCGGCCGACCTCGGTTTCGATCTCCTCATCGTAGAAATCGGCGAGGCTGTTGAGCATCTCGGTCAGCGCGCCGGTCGACTCGCCCACTTCGATCATCTTGATGGCCACGTCCGGCACGGTGTTGCGTTCGAGCAGCGTGCCGGCGAAGCTCTGCCCCTCGCGGACCTTGGTCGCCACGACGTCCAGCTCGTGTCCGATGAAGCGGTTGCCCGACGCGCGCGCCGAGATTTCGATCGCGTTGACCAGCGGAATGCCGCCGCTCAGCAGCGTGGCCATGGTGCGCGAGACCTGCGAGGTCGAGAATTTGTGGAAGCTCGAGCCCAGGAACGGCAGCTTCAGCAGGAAGCGATCGAACTGCACGCCGTGGCCCGGCTGCCGGATCCAGCTGAAGAACCCGATCCCCGACCCCACCAGCGCGATCAGGATCAAGAGCATCTGCGCGCGGACGAAGTCCGACACCGCCACGATGATGCGCGTCGACAGCGGCAGCTCCGCCTCGAAGCTGTTGTAGAACTCGGTGAAGGTCGGCACCACCTTCACCACGATGATGCCGACGAGAAAGACCGCCAGCCCGATCAGGATCACCGGATAGATCATCGCGGAGATGGTCCGCGATCGGACCATGTCGACCGTCTTGGAATACGCCACGAAGCGGCGCAGCACCGAGTCGAGGTTGCCGGCGCGCTCGCCCGCCATCAGCGACGCGGTGTAGACGCTCGGAAACAGCTCGCCGTGCAGCGCGAAGGCGTCCGACAACGCGGTGCCGCCCCGCACCTTCTCGTGCACGTCGTCGAGCACCAACTTGAACAGCGGGTTGGTGAGGCGTGTTCGGAGAATGTCGAGCGACTGCACGAGCGGCATGCCGGCTTTCAGCAAGGTCGCGAGCTCCTGGTTGAACACCAGGAACTCGTGGCGCTTGATCTTGCCGCCGCCGCCGAACGACAAGCCACCCAGACCCAGGCGCGGCTTGAGTGACAGAACGTGCAGGCCTTTGTCCTCGAGCTCCCGCCTGAGGGCAGCTTCGCTTTGAGCGACGTACACGCCCTCGATGATTTCACCTGATGTGGTGCCAAGCCGGCAGCGGTATTCCATCCCTAAAACATTGACCCACAGTGAATTATAGGGAATTGGCACACGTATTCCCACCCCTTTAGACGGCTGGGTTGGGGGATTGGTCTAGAGGCCGGCTTTTTTGAGGATCCGGCTGACGTAGCTCTGCGTTTCGGGAAACGGGGGAACACCTCCATATCGTCGGATAGTGCCCTCCCCCGCGTTATAGGCGGCCAACGCCAGCGGCAGCTCGAACCGGCTCATGAGGTCTTTCAGGTGCCGCACCCCTGCCGTGACATTCGCCTGGGGGTCGTACGAGTTGCTGACGCCGTACTGGCGCGCGGTGGCCGGCATCAGCTGCATGAGGCCCTGGGCCCCCTTGGGCGAGCGGGCCCGGGCCTGGTAGTTGGATTCGGTTTCGATCACGGCGTGAACGAGCCGCGCGGGGACCTTTTGGTCGGCCGCCACCGTGGCAATCAGATCGGCGAACGGCCGGGCGGCGAGGGTCGCGTCGCCCACGCTGGGCGGCGGCGCGACCTGCGGCGCAACCGCGGCAACCTCCGGCACGGGATACGCCACCTCATCCGCCTCGACGCGGGCGACCATCGACAGCGGAAATGCGACTTCCCCACCCTCGCGCAACACCAGCCTGGCGGAATCGCCGTCGACCTTGTAGCCCTGCACCGACATGGTGCGGCCGGTCTTGAAGACGACGATGTCTGCGCTCGCTTCGCTCGCGCCAGCCAATACGAAATAACCAATTACCAATAACGAAAGAATCCCAACTCGAGGGATTTTTTGGTTATTCGTTATTGTGAATTCGTTATTCGACATCATTCCTACTGAACGTGGCTACTGAACAAACGCATGGAATACTCGTACACCGAGCTCTCGCGGGTCACCGCTTTTCATGGCGGGCTCGAGCGCGGGGACGAAGGTTTTATCGGTGATGAAACGAAGTTCTATCATATCACTGGTGCCAAGCTGAGCAGCGGTGATCGGCAGCTTCCTGACCGGAGCCTCGGCTGCACTTAATGGCACGGTCGCCAGCACTTGATCACCCGCCTGGACCGTGAGCTGCGTCGCGGCATTGGCGCCGGTCACGGGATTGTCGACCTGCAGGAATAATGTCACGTCGCGCTTTGGATTGCGGAACGCGAGCGTGGCTTCTTTCTTGGTCCACTGCCACTCGGTGCGGCCGGCCCCCTCGGCCACCACTTCAGCCGGGTGCCAGCCGTCTTTGAAGATCACGAAGATGTTCTCGGTTTGCGGCAGCAGCTCGAAGTCGGCGACCTTGTACGAGCGGTCGCCCCGATCGGGGTTGGAGAGCTTGAGCCGCTCGTTAGTGCCGGGGCTGTAGAGGCCGCCCACCACCTGCGCGGCGCCGACATAGGGGTAGCTGGGCGCGAACATCGTGCGCGTGTATTCGATGGTCTGACCGGGCTTCCACGATGCCGACGGCGTGGGCGGCTCGTGATCGTCGGTCCACATCAACTCTTCATCGGCATCGAGGAAGTGGACGAAGACGCGCCGGGCGCCAAGGTTCGGCGCATCGGGCGCGACCGTGATCTTGTACGTCACTTCCACGGGGCTGCCGAGCGCGATCTTCGGGCGCGACAGTGAAACTTGCAGGCTCGCGACCGCGGGCGACGTATCTTCTTTGCGAGTGCAGCCGGCAGCGCTCGCGACGAGCGCTGCCAGTACAGCCGCTGTCGCAACTCTGTAAGTCGTTGCTCTTCGTTGCATAGGGCTTCAAACGAGAATATCATGCAGGCCAATCAGATGGACACTCCGCGTGGCGATGCGCTCGGCATGGTTGAAACAAAAGGCTTTATCGGGTCGGTCGAGGCGGCGGATGCCATGGTGAAGGCGGCCAACGTGGCGCTGGTCGGTACCGAATACATCGGCGCCGGCTATGTCACCGTGCTCGTGCGCGGTGATGTCGGCGCGGTGAAGGCGGCAACCGATGCGGGCGCCGCCGCGGCGCGGCGGGTCGGCGAGCTGGTCTCGGTGCACGTCATACCACGGCCGCATGCCGACGTAGAGCGCATTCTTCCGAAAGGTTGAGGCTTGGGGGCCGGCGCCGCACCGCCACAAACTGACCGGGACCTCGCTTCCATCGCGGAAGCCCGCGCGCTCGCGCGCCGCGCGAAGCTCGCGCAAGCCAGCCTCGCCGAATTCTCACAACAGCAGGTCGACGCGATCGTCGATGCCATGGCCGCGGCGGTCACGCCGCAGGCCGAAACGCTGGCGCGGCTGGCCGTCGAAGAAACCGGCTACGGCGTGGTCGCCGACAAGATCCAGAAGAACCTCTTCGCGTCGAAGCAGGTCTACGACTTCATCCGCCCGATGAAGACCGTCGGCGTGATCAACCGGATCGAGGACCGCAAGATCATCGAAATCGCCGAGCCGTTCGGCGTGGTGGCCGCCGTGATTCCGTCGACCAACCCCACCTCGACGGCCATCTACAAGATCCTGATCGCGATCAAGGCGCGCTGCGCGGTGGTGATGTCGCCGCACCCCTCCGCCGCGCGGTGCATCACCTGCGCGGCCGATATCATGAACGAGGCCGGCCGGCGCGCCGGCCTGCCCGAGGGCGGCATCGGATGGATGCGCACGGTGACCCTCGAGGGCACACAAGAGCTGATGAAGTCGCGCGAGGTCTCGGTGATTCTCGCCACCGGCGGCATGGGCCTGGTCCGCGCCGCGTACAGCGCCGGCAAGCCCGCGTACGGCGTGGGACCGGGCAACGCGCCCTGCTACATCGAATCAAGCGCCGACATTCGCAAGGCGGCGAACGACATCCTGACCGGAAAGTCGTTCGACAACGGCGTGTTGTGCTCGTCGCCCAATTCCGTGGTCGTGGATCAAGCGGTCGAGGGGGAAGCGCGCCGGCAGTTCCTGGATCAGGGCGGCTACTTTCTGAGGCCGGCGGAGGCGGATGCGCTCGCGAAGCAGCTGGTGACGCCGCAGCGCTTGCCGAACCCTGCGTTTGTCGGCAAGCCGGCCATGTTCATCGCCGAGAAGCTCGGCATCACCGTGCCGGCCGGCACGCGCGCGCTCATCGCCGAGCTCAACGGAGTCGGCCGCGACTTCCCGCTGTCGATCGAAAAGCTCTGCCCCGTTCTGTCCTACTACGTCGTCAAAGACTGGCGCGAAGGCTGCGAGCGTTGTAAAGAGGTTCTCCGCTACGGCGGCATGGGCCACACCATGTCGATCCACTCGCAGAACGACGCGGTGATTCTGGAATTCGGGCTGCACAAGCCGGCCTATCGGATTTGCGTGAACACCCCGACCACCCACGGGTCGATCGGGCTGACGACCGGCCTGGATCCGGCAATGACGCTCGGGTGCGGTGGTTTCGGCGGCAATATCACCTCAGACAATATTTCTCCTCGTCACTTGATCAACATCAAGCGGGTCGCTTACGAGCTTCGGCCCGCGGCCGCGTCGCCGCAGGTGCCAGGGGTGCCCAGGGTGCCAGGGGTGCCAAAGGGGTTGGTGCCAAGTGCCAATGTGCCGGGGGCGCCCGCCCTTCCGAAGGCGCCGGGCAAGCCTCAACCCGACTCAATTTCGAACGACGCACTGACGGCGAGGATTGATAAGTTTTTAGCCACGCGTGGCCTCGCACCAATGGCACCTTTGGCACCCGTGGCACCCACCCCGGCACCTTCGGCACCTTTGGCACCTTTGGCACCGCTTCTGCCTCATCCACCAAATCCGCCAGAAAAATTCATCTGCGAAGAAGACATTCGTCTGGCGATTAGGGAAGGCCGAAAGCTTATCGTCGGCGAGCGAACGATCGTTACACCGGCGGCTCGCGATGCCGGTGAAGCCGCGAAGGTTTTTCTGTATGCGGGCTGGTTGCCGTAAACAGCTGAGCAATAAGCGGTTTGACCGCAAAACCGTGGCTGTGTTACCCTGCCGTCGGTATCTTTACAGCTCAAGTGCACCACAACCGACACCTCCCCGTCGTTCTGATATGCGTATGCCTGGCGATTACAGGATGCGCATCCGGCTCTGGCAGCAAGGTCGCCAAGGCGATCCCCCACGCCCCGGCGCCGGTCGTGCTGCCCGCGGCTGTTGCTGAGTCAAGACCTGATCCGATCGCGATTCTGATCGCGGCGTCGGACAACCATTTCACGTTGGGCCAGCAGGAACTGAAGCTGGGCCATCTCGAGCGCGCCAGGGTCGAGTTCGACCTCGCCCTCGATACGCTGCTCGAATCAGTTGGCGGCGCCCGCGCCGACGCGCGGCTGCGCGAGCACTTCGACCGCCTGGTCGATCGCATCTCGGTGCTCGAGCAGGCGGCCCTGGCCACCGGCGACGGCTTTACCGAAGTCAAGACCGAGCCGGCATCGATCGATGCGCTGCTCGCGATCGAGACCTTCGACACCAGCGCGCCCAAGCCCGCCACCGCCGAGGCGGTGCAGGCGGACCTCGAGGCCACGCGGCACGATATTCCCATCCCCACCAACGACCGCGTGCTGCGCTACGTCGAGTTGTTCCAGGGCCGGTTGCGCGAATTCCTGACCGAGGGTCTGTCGCGCGGCGCGCAGTACCTGCCGATGATCCAGTCCACCTTCCGGGCCGAAGGGTTGCCGCTGGACCTGGCCTACATCCCGTTGATCGAAAGCGCGTTCAAGCCGTCGGCGCTCTCGCGCGCGAAGGCGCGCGGTGTGTGGCAGTTCATGGTCGGCACGGCGCTCGAGAACGGCCTGAAGGCCGACTGGTATCTCGACGAGCGCGCCGATCCGCAAAAGGCCACGAAGGCCGCCGCCAAGTACCTCAAGACCCTGTACGGAATCTTCGAAGACTGGCACCTCGCCATGGCGTCCTATAACGGCGGACCCGGCCGCGTGAGGCGCGCCATCACTCGCAGCCGCCAAACTGATTTCTGGACGCTCACGGCCAACAAGCAGTTCCTGCCGCGCGAGACGCGGGATTACGTCCCGATGATCCTGGCGGCCATGATCATCGCGAAGAACCCCACCCAGTACGGCTTCGACATCGTGCCGATGGAACCGGTGCGCACCGAAACGGTCATGGTCCCGCCGGCGCTGGACTTGCGGCGCGTCGCGGAATGGGCGGCGGTGCCGATGGACGATATCCAGCGGCTCAATCCCGAATTCCGGCGCTGGACCACCCCCGTCAAGAAGGGGCAATACTCGATCAAGGTCCCCGAGGGCACTGCCGAGAAGGTCCGCGAAGGCCTGATCGCCTCCGCGCCCGGCCAGCTGAACGCGATGCAGTGGCACACGGTAAAGCGCGGCGAAACCATGGCCACCATCGCCAAGAAGTTGAAGGTCAACCGCACTGACCTCGCCGAAGCGAACTACCTCAAGACCTCGGCCAGGGTGAACGCCGGGGCGCGCCTCGTCATTCCACGAATGCCGTCGGCGGACCTGCTGGCCCGCGCCACGGCGTCATCTGATCTGGAAAGGGCCGCGGAATCGATCGTGGCCGACCTGCTGACCGAAACCACCGCGGTTGCGGATGAGCGGCGCGAGCGGCCCACCGCCGCGAAGGTTTATCTCGTCCGGGCCGGCGACACGCTGTCGGCCATCGCCCGGAAGACGCG
>JANOZI010000049.1:0-2096 GCA_031429375.1 Acidobacteriota bacterium
ACCTGCGCGGCCCGCACCATGTGCGCGAGCGCGTCGCGCTCGTTGGGCGGCAGCGCCGTGATGTCGGCGGTGAGATCGGTGACAGCAAACCGCGCGGTCTTCTGCTGAAGCTGCGACACGTCCTTGTCGACCGCCGGCGCGGGCGCAGGTGGCGGCGTCGATGGCGCCTGCGCCCGGCAACCCGCCAGCATCGCTACGAGAGAACCCGCCGTCACTGCCATCGCCACCCGCCGCATGCCTTTACTCCCGTCAAGAAGAGCCGTCCCGTCAAGAAGTGCCGCCCCGTCAGGTCGGCTCAGTGCACACCCGAGGAGCCCTGTAACATCGAGGGCTCTGCTCCGAGCCGACGTATTGCGGCTTCCCACATGACGTCGACCGGCGTCGAGAAAATCAAATCCGCTTCGACCGGCGCCAGCAGCCAGGACGATTCGGCGAGCTCGGCGTCGAGTTGCCCGGCCGTCCAACCCGCGTACCCCACCACCATCCGCACGGCCGGATCCGGAGCGGACTCGAGGATCTTGCGGACCAGTGCCGGCGACGCCGACAAGTAGACACCGCCCATCACTTCAAGCGCATCCGTGTCGAGGTCGGGCCTGGCGGTTAGGATCCACGCGCGGGTCGGCTCAACCGGCCCGCCGGTGTAGAGGTGCACCTTGGGGTGAATCCGCAATGGCTCGTCGGCGGTGACGATCGACTGCGCGGGCTCGGGCATGCGGCGATTCAGCACCAACCCGAAGGCGCCATGCGCGCCGTATTCAGCCAGCAGGACGACCGTCTTCGAGAAGTTCGGATCGTTCATCTGCGGCATCGACACCAGTAAAACCGGGGCGAGGGAGGCGATCGCCATGATCTGATCCTAGCAGGCTTGGGGCTTGGGGTTTTGGGGGCTTGGACGCTGTTTTTTTTCAGGGCCTCAAGCCCCGAACCACAAGCCCTCAGGGTTTTTTTCGCCCAGGCCACCGCGTCTTCGACAACCGGGGTGTGGGCGCTATGCGCGGCGTTTTTGATCCCGCGGCCCGGCCGGTCCAGCGTGGCCACGAGTTCGGGATTGCCGCTATTGCCAATCACGGTGGCGAGGTTTCGCCGCAGCCCTGACAACGACAGGTGGGTCATGGCACTGCCCTTCACCATCTGGTGCAGCTCGTTGTCGGTCCGCTGCCACAGCGCCGCCGCCGACACGCCATCACGCGGCGCGGCGTGCCAGGCCGGATCCTCGGTGCGCGGTCCGGCCAGGTTCCAGGGGCACACGTCCTGGCAGATGTCGCATCCGTACGCATGGTTGGCAATCTGCGGGCGCTGGTCGTCCGCCATCGCACCGGCGGTCTCGATGGTGAGGTACGAGATGCACTTGGTGGCATCGAGCACGTGGGCGTCAACCAGCGCGCCGGTCGGGCACGCGTCGATACACATGGTGCAGGCGCCGCATTGATCGAGCGACGGCGCGTCGAGATCGAGCGCGAGGTCGGTGGCAATGCCGGCGAGGAACAGGAACGAGCCGAGCTCCGGATTGATCACGCAGGTGTTCTTGCCAATCCAGCCGATGCCGGCATGTCGCGCGTACGGCCGTTCCTGCACCTGGTGTTTGTCGACGAAGATCGCCGCGTCAAACCGCTCGCGGTGGCGGCTGCGCATCCATTCGACCAGCGCCTCGAGCCGCTCCGCCAGCACGACGTGATAATCCTGCCCGCGCGCATAGCGGGCGATGCGAACCGGATCGCCAGGAGGCGCGTTTCTGCCTTCTCCGTTTTTGCCTTCTGCCGTGTGCCTTGTGCCTTCGTCAGTGTTGTAAACCGTCCCCGTCACGATCACCGACCGGGCCGACGGCAGGAAGTTCCGGATGTCGGCGCGCACGTGCGCCGACTTGTGGAGATAAATCATCTCGCCGGCATAACCGCGGGCGAGCCAGTCTGGCAGGCGCGCCAGCTCCGGCAGCGCCGCCGCGGGAGCGACGCCACACAGGTCGAATCCCAGCGACCGGGCCTGACTCTTGATCGCGTCAGCGGTCATGCCAACCTGCCCCACCAGCCGTACCCGCCTTACCCGCCCTTCTTCACCAACTGTCTCAGCACGTACGGCAGGATGCCGCCGTGTGAGAA
>JANOZI010000050.1:0-9872 GCA_031429375.1 Acidobacteriota bacterium
CTCAGTACGAGACGTCACGAGGACCAGGCTCGACAGCCGACGTCGACTACTGGACGAGCAAGGATGTCCGCGATGTCGTCAAGAGCCACTTGAACTATGTGGTAGCCGATACCAGGGTCTGGGAGCAATCAGCCGCGTACATCCTCGATACGCATCCCAAGGTTGAAGCGTTTGTGAAAAATGCGGGGCTGGGCTTCGCCATCCCCTATCTCCACAATGGCCAACCGCACGACTTTGTCCCAGACTTCATCGTACGGCTAGCAGCGAAGACACACTTGATCCTCGAAACCAAAGGGTTCGATGAACTTGCTGACGTCAAAGCCCATGCGGCCGAACGGTGGGTGGCGGCCGTAAACGCAGACGGATCCCAGGGTACGTGGAGCTTTGCGATGGCGCGCCAAGTGGCCGAGGTTCGCGACATCCTGGATCGGCAGTAGAGCGGTGGCTCACGTTTCGTCGGGCCGGATCCATTTCGGGACGTCGGGCAGATCCACCGTCGACAACGCCTCGAGCAGCCGGGCCGGGTCGTCGTCGTCGACGATGACCTTGCGGTGAACGGCTCGAATAAAACCTTCGGCGACGGCCTGGTTGATGAACTGCACCAGCGGGGTGTAGAAGCCATCGACGTTCAGCAGGCCGCATGGTTTGCGATGCAGTCCCAGCTGCGTCCAGGTGACGGCCTCGAAGAACTCCTCGAACGTGCCGACGCCGCCCGGCATCGCGATGAAGGCGTCCGCCAACTCCGCCATCATCGCCTTGCGGGTGTGCATCGAGTCGACGATGTGAAGCGTGGTGAGGCCTTTGTGAGCGATCTCGCGATCGGCGAGGGCGCGGGGAATGACGCCGATCACGTCCCCGCCGGCTTCGAGCGTCGCATCGGCGATCACGCCCATCAAGCCGACGTCACCGCCGCCGTAGACAAGGCCGATGCCTTTCGAGGCGATCAACCGGCCCATCTCTCTCGCGGCGTCAACGTAGATGGCCTTTGCTCCGACGGACGATCCGCAGAATACGCAGACGCGCTTCATCGTTCGATAGTGCCACAGGCGGGGCGGCACGACCGCGGCCCGGCGGTACTTCCGGTGCTGGCAAAGGACACGTCCGTGAGTTCGCTTCGAGATCGCCTTGGACCTTGAAGCCTTGCGCCGTCGCGCCCTTCCAGCGGTAGCCGGGCACGGCTAGCTCGCCATCCGGGTAAGCCCTGGCATGTCGATGTCTCCCGCGCGATTGTAGCGGGCTGCCGACGATCAGAGCGCCAAACCCTGTTTTTGTGGCCCTGGTGTTAGTCAGATCACCTATCATGCGCTCACCCCATGGCCGGTCTGAGCCGTCGCGCGTTTCTGGTACTCGTTGCCTTCTGCGGCTCAGTCGCGCGCCTTCGCGCCTTCGGGGGCCAGCCGGCCGCTCCGGCGATCTCTCTCGATCAGTTCATCGAGCTATCGCAGCGGCTGCTTGGACGTCCGAAACTCGATCGCGAGATCGCGCAAATCTATCTCAGCGCTCTGAGTTCCAAAGCCGATGATGCGGTGCAGCTTGCATACCTCGTGGAGAGCAATGCGAATCCGACGCCTGAGATGAAGGCGCTCGCGAGCACGATCATCGAGTGGTGGTACACCGGCGTCTACACGCGCGACGGCAAGCAACGCGTCGGCACGCACACCGGCGCGCTGATTTGGTCCGCGCTCGGCACGCCGGCGCCCGGGACGTGTGCTGGCGCCTTCGGGGCGTGGTCGCGCCCGCCGGCCTGATCGATGCCCTGGTCTGCTGACGTCGTCATCGTTGGGTCCGGCGTGGCCGGCAGTCTCGTGGCCACACGTCTCTCGAAGGGCGGGCTCAAGGTCGTGATCCTCGAGGCTGGCCCCCGCATCCATCGCGCGGCAGCGCTCGCGCAGTATCGCGATGCGTTGATCAAGATTCCGGAATGCCCATACCCGGATACGCCATACGCGCCGCATCCGGTGAGCGACAATCCCGATCACTACTACCTGCAGGACGGCGTCGACAAGTTTGCGAGCCCGTATTTGCGACTCGTCGGCGGCAGCACGTGGCACTGGCTGGGCACGACGCTTCGATTCGTTCCGGATGATTTCAAGCTACGCACGCGATTCGGCGTCGGTCTGGACTGGCCGATCTCCTATGACGATCTCGAGCCGTGGTATTGCGAAGCCGAGCGCGAGCTGGGCGTCGCCGGCGATCCCAATGCGGACCTGAATGCTCCGCGCAGTCAGCCATATCCGTTGCCGCCGATTCCCCTGAGCTATGCCGATCAGCGGACCGCCGCGGCGTTGAAGGGGACGCCGTATTCGGTCCAGCCGACGCCGCAGGCCAGAAATTCGCAGCGCTACGACAATCGTCCAGCGTGCTGCGGCAGCGCCAGCTGTATTCCGATCTGTCCGGTGCAGGCCAAGTACGATGCGACCTCGCACGTCGCGCAAGCCGAACGCGCCGGCGCCGAGGTCGTGCCCGAGGCGATCGTCTCGCGCGTCGAGGTGGGAGACGACGGCCGCATCAGCGCGCTCGTGGTCAAGCGTCCCGACGGCAGTGAGGATCGCGCCGTCGGCAAGGTGTTCGTGATCGCCGCTCACGGTATCGAGACGCCGAAGCTGTTGCTGCAGTCGCGAACGGACCGGCGTCCGGGCGGCGTCGCGAATGCCAGCGACCAGGTCGGCCGCAACCTGATGGATCATCCGTCGCAATTGAACTGGATGCTGGCCGCCGAACCTCTCGGGATGTATCGCGGTCCCCTGTCGACGGCAGGCATCGAGTCGACACGCGCCGGCGACTGGCGCGCCGATCGCGCGGCCTTCAGGATCCAGTTGGACAACCGCGGCTGGGAATGGCCGACGGGCGGCCCGCCGACCACGGTGCGTGAGCTCGTCAAGCAGGGCCTGCGCGGCGCGGATCTCGATCGCGCGCTCGCCGACCGCAGCTCGTGCGAGATGAACATCGTCCCGATGGTGGAGCAGTTGCCGCTGGCCGAGAACCGCATCGTGCCCGACTTCGATCGCCGCGACGCCATCGGCATTCCGCGGCCGCGCATCACCTATCGCATCGATGATTATTCGAAGCGCGCGCTCGAGCACGGCCGCAGAATCGTGCGGGAGATCGCGAAGGCGATGCACGCCACAGAGGTCCACGAAGGCCCGGACATCGTGTCAGCCGGTCACGTGATGGGCACGTATCGAATGGGCACCGATCCGAAGCGCTCGGTCGTGACCCCCGACCAGCGCGCGCACGATCATGTGAACCTGTTTCTGTTGGGGAGCGGCGTGTTTCCGACGTCAGCGTCGTCGAACCCCACGCTGACGATCGCCGCGCTGGCCCTGCGGGCGGTCACCGCGATTCAGGCCGCAGTGAAGGGCTAGGCCACAGACGGCGTAGATTGCTCTAATCCCCAGAAGGCACAGAAAGCGCAGATTTAGATTGTTGGATGCGACACGGGTTTGAATCCCCTCGGGAACGCCGACTTCACGCCATCCACACCATTACGGCGACGCGCTCGAGGCGGCCATCGCGAACAGCGATGATGTGGTCCCACCCTTCGTCAGTCCCGACGGTCAGACTGAAATATCGCACGTTGCCTTCAGCTTGGGCCAACCACGGGTCCGGTCCAGCGAAATACGACGACGCGTCACCAAGCTACCCGTCGGGGATCCACGCCCCCGTCAAGAAGTGCCGCCCCGTCAAACAGTAGAAGGCCCGCAGGTCTATACCCGAAGGAGCACGCCGGTTGCGGGCCGTCCTGTGGCCCTGGCGACGGCATCGACGTAGATCGCGACCTGCTGGCGGTACGCTTCCTCAGCCGACGCCATTTCCACGTCGGTCTTGAAGTCGACGACCACCCAGCCGTCGCCGGTTTCGTAGGCCAGGTCGATCTGGCCGTCGACCAGCGTGGGTCCGCCGGCGGTTCCCGCATCCGTGCGCATCGACACCGGCGCCTCGCGCCAGACCCGGCGGCCGTTGGCCTCGGCATCGCGCGCGGCCGCCAGTCGAGGATGCTTCAACACGTGATGCACGATGGTGCCCGCCGCGCCGCATTCTTCGTCAGTCGACGCGAGCAGCCGGGCGTGCAGGGTCGCGAGCTCGTTGACCTCATCACGCGTGGCAGAGAGCGGCACCGACGCCAGCAACGCATGCACCAGCGTGCCGAATCGTTTGCCGGATGGGCGCGGCGAGTTGAGAGATCCGTCTTCGACCGCGATGCGATCCGCAGTTGCATTTGCGATCGGCGTCATCGGTTTCGTCTGCGGCCCCCTTCGACTCCGCTGGGGCTCCGCCCCAGCGTCGCTCAGGGCAGGCTGGCTGGCAGCGTCCGTCATCTGCGTTGCCGTCATCACCGTCATCGATGGCCTCGCGCCGGCGGCCTGCAATTCGGCCCGTCGCTGCCGCCATGCGTCGTAGCGCGCGCGATCGGCGGCGACATCCTCGGGCCGGGCATCTTTCGAGATCAACTCTTCCCGCCGCAGGCCGCGCGGATCCTCTGCCCGCGTTTCGAGCAGCAGCGGATCCCACCACACCACCGTGTATTGATCGTGCGATTCCGGATCGGCAAGCTGGTACGCGCCGGGACGGACCGTCGACGCGTCGGGCTGCTGGCCGTCGGGCCGCGCCTCCGGGATCACCGTGTCTTTGCCCTTGAACAACGGCACGCCCCGCGCGGACGAGGGCGATTGCCGCTGCTCTTTCGGCGGATAGAGCGCGCGGTTGAGTGGGCGCACCCAACCCTTGTCGTACGGGCCGTCGCCCACGGCCGGCACGACGAGCAGATCGCGCGCCCGCGTCGCAGCGACGTACGCCAGCCGCACGCCCTCCGCTTCATCGCGCCTGGCCTCTTCGTCGTTGTGCTCGAGCAGATCAAGCGGCGACCAGCCGCCGATGCGAATCGCGCAGAGTCCCCGCGCCGAATCGAGATAGCGCGATGCCTCGGCCTGGCTCAGCTTGCAGCCGATGTCGGCGAGAATCACGACCGGGAACTCGAGGCCCTTGGCCTTGTGCACCGTCATCAGCCGCACGCCTTCGCTGCCTTCCTCGAGAATCGGGGCCTCGGGCGAGTCGGCCCGGCCCGACGCATCGTGCAGCATGTCGACGAAGCCGCGGAATGACAGCCCGCCCTCCATTTCGTAGCGCCGCGCGAGGTCGGCAATGTGCTGCACGTTGGCCAGCACTTGTTCGCCGCCGCGCCACAGGATGAAGCCGGCGTGGGCACGGGTCATCGCGATGATGCGGCCGAGCGTGTCCGCCACGGGGCGATGGTTGCGCGCGGCATGCAGCTCGCGCAGCATGCCGAGCGCTTGTGCGGCAGGCTTGAGGTGATCGGGCAGGTTGTCGGCGACCTTGTACGGGTGAAAGCCCCGACCCTTCGCGCGCGCGTGATATTCGAGCAGCTCCTCTTCGCCGATCGAAAAGAGCGGACCGTGCAGCGTCGCGTACACGGACAGTTCGTCTTCCGGCCATTCGATGGCCGTCAGCGCCGTTCGAATCGCGTCCACTTCCTCGCGCTCGTGAAACGTTTTGCCGCCGACCAGCAGGTGCGGAACGCCCCGCGCCTCCAGCGCCTCGACGTAATCACGCGTCACGTCATCGCCGAAATGCAGGAAGCGGCGGAATAACAGGCAGACGTCGCTGGCGGCGATTTGTCGGCGGGGCTTTTCATCCCGGCGCCCCATAAAGGGGCGCCCTACATCCGTTTCAACCGTCCACGAGCATTCCGGCGAGAGTAACCATCGGACGAACTCCGCGATCGCGCCCGGTTGCGACTGCGCCATCGCGCCTTGCGTGATGTCGCGCTTGCCGTACGGCCTCGGCACCGGTAAGGCGACCACCGCAGGCTGGCTCGGATGCTCGTCGCGGCTGGCGGCGAGCGGGACGTAGCCGGCCTGCAGCGAGTCGCGATCGCCGGTCATGTCTGGCCGGAACGCGGCGTTCACGAACCGCTGGATCGCCGGCACGCTGCGAAACGAGGTCTGCAGCGTGACCTGCACGGCGCCCGCGGCCTCGAACTCGTCGCTGATCTGCCGGTAGGCGCCAACATCGGCGCGCCTGAAGCGATAGATCGACTGCTTCGGATCGCCAACGATAAAAAGCGCGCCCGGCCGCAGCGTCGATTCGTCGCCTTCGCCGGCGAGCCGCCGCAGCAAATCGGCCTGCAGCGGATCGGTGTCCTGGAACTCGTCGACGAGCAAGGCGCGGAACCGGCCGCGGAACTGCTCGCGGACTTCGGCGTCGTCTCGTACGAGGTCGCGCGCCTTGATCAACAGATCGAGGAAGTCGAGCGCGCCCGCTTCCTGCTTGCGCGTTTCGTAGCGGCGCAGACAGTCACGCATCTCTTCGCGAAGCAGCGCCGCCAGATCGGCGTTGGCATCGTCTCTGAACTTCCTGAGATCGATCAGCAGCTGCGCGTGGGCCGCCAGCGCCTGATCGCGAGTGACGCCGATGGCAAATGCCGCGCCGGATCCCTTGCGGGGGCGGGCAAAGTTGCGATCGTCGGCCAGCGCCACCAAGGCGGCTTCCCACCCGTCGTACGCGCTCTCGGGAATCATGTCACCGGCCGCGCGACCCTGCCGCTCGATCTCAATGCTGGCGGTTCGGGCGGGCTTGGTGTCGTTGCAGAAGTTGTCTCCCTTCTTGAGCGGCCGCGCGGTCATTTCCGCAAAATCCTTGAGCTGCCGGGCGAGCGCCGTGATGTCGCGATGGCGATCGTACGACGGCCGCGTCCAGGCCGAGGTGTGGTCCCGCCACTCGCGGAGATCGCGCGCGGCTCTGCGAAGACGCTCGATCGGGCCGTTACCCTCCTCGTCCTCCGGCCGCCACCGGACCGGCCGCCGGAGCGATCGGCGGACGCCGTCGCCCGGGTGAGCGAGTTGCTCGTGCAGCCAGGCCGTGAACGCCTCGTCGAAAATGCGGTCGGCCTGCGTCTCGGTGAGCACGACGAAAGCCGGATCGACGCGCGCTTCGACCGGGCGTTCGCGGAGCAACTCCGCACAAAAGCCGTGAATGGTGCTGACCTGCGCTTCCTCGAAATCGTAAACCGCCTTTGCCAGCAATGCCGATTCGTCCGCCGTCACATCGTTGCGCGCACGTGCGGTTTCGAGCTCTTCACGCAGGCGCAGTTTGAGCTCGCCGGCGGCCTTCTCACTGAACGTTACCGCGACGATTTCTCCGATGCGGGCGCGTTTGTGCTTGATGAGCGCCACGATGCGGCCGACCAGCTCGGTCGTCTTGCCCGTGCCGGCGGCCGCCTCGACCACCATGGTCTTGTCGAGCTCGGTTGCGATCAGGCCACGGTTCTCTTTGCGCGTGGCGCTCATGGCAGCTTCCTCAACGCATCAAGATCGGCAAAGAGGGTGCTGTCCTTGCGCCGGGTGCGGCGTTCTTCGTCACGGCCGCACACCACCTGGAAGTCGCAGAACGCGCACGCCTCGGTCGCGGGCCGCGCCGCCAGCAGGCCCCCTTCGATCGCGCGATCGATGATCTCGAGCACCTCGAGACCGCGTCGCCGCGAGTCGCCGAGCAACGGAATTTCATGTTGGGTGAAGCCGCCGACCGACGTGCAGAACGACAACCGTCCGGAATAGACCGTCTGATCGGGCTCGAGCGCCTCGAGCGCGAGCCCGTAGATCACCGGCTGCAGCACGCGGCCGCCCTCGACGATGGTTTCACCGGTCTTGGTGCGATTGCGGCCGGTCTTGTGATCTGTGACGCGCAGCAACCCGGTTTGGCGATGCCGTTCGATCAGGTCGATCGATCCGCGCAAGCGGAATCGTCCGTCGACCAAGGCGGCGGCGGCGGTGCTGCGCTCGTCGCGTCCCGCCGTATCCGTCAGGCCGAACGCAAACTCGAACCGTTCCGGTGTCCACTGCGCGCCTTCTTCGGCGAGTCGTTCCAGCCAGAACTTGAGGTCTTGCGTGATGGCCGCGATCTCGTCGCGCCACACCCGCTCGATCGCGGGGTTGAGGCGGTCGTAGGCCTCGTCATCGACTTCCTTGATCGCCCACGCGAGCAGTTGCAGCGCGCGCGGCAGCGCCTCGAGCGACAGCGGCAGCAGGCCGTCGGCCTGGAGGCGGCGCAGCGCCGCAGCCTGGAAACTGTGGAACAGCGCGCCGCGCGTGAGCGGGTCGAGCTGCTGCAACGGCGCGGGTTCTTCGAGCGGGGCGAGCCGATACACTGCCGCGATCAGAAACTGGTATGGGCAGGATGCGAACCGCTGGAGCGCGGTGAGCGAGTACGGCCGGTTGCCCAGCCGCTGGGCAGCGAGGGCGGGGGCGGTGGTCTCGCGCACCACCCGGACGAGGCCGTCGGCCGCGTCCCACTGGCGTCGATGCCACCGCAACCAGCGCGCGGTCAGCGATCGCTGCAGCTCCGGGCTCAGCTCGTAGAGGTAGCGCGCGCGGCCCTTCACCTCGCCGGAGCCCGCCGCCAGCAAGCGGCCCATGGTCGCGAGGTCGTGCTCGAAGTCGTCGATGGCCAGCGCGGGGTCGCGCGGCGCCGGCCAGGCCAGTGTGGATGCGCCCGCCTGAAACGCGCGGGTGCCAATCTCCGCCGCCGCGGGAATGACACCCTCGATGGCGCGAAGAATGTCGAGCACGTAAAACGACGGCACGCGCGGGCGCGACTCGTTCAGCTCGATCCTTGGATAGGAAACATAGAGACGCTCGGACGCCGCGCCAGCGGCCAGTGTCAGTTGCAGGCGTTCGTCGGCCGCCCGCAGGGGCCGGGTCGCAAGCGCGGGGTCCGTCGCGGCGCGCCGGTCGTCTGGTAACAGCGCATCTTCGCGGATGCGTTGCGGAAACATCCGTTCGGCAAGTCCCGGCACGAACACCACCCTGAACGAGCGCCCGCGTGAGGCATGCGGCGTGCCGACGAAGATGCGGCCGTGGCGGCGGCGCTGGGGCTCGTGAGTGAGGGTCGACAGGCGTGGCGTCAACACATCGCGCACTTCCCGCAGGCGCACGGGGCCGATGGCCGCGAGCGGCGCCAGTTCCTGCAGCACGCGCAACACGCGAGCCGGCTGCCAAATCACGCGAGGCGCCAACCGCGTCAGCACCTCGAGCCACTGTCCCCACGATTGCTCGGCCGGCCACGACGACATGGCCGACAACACGGGTTCGGCGAACGACCGCAGGGCCTGAAGTTGTTCGCGATCGCGGCGAATCGCTTTCGCGCGGGATGCGTCGGGATCGTCGGAGGTGGCTTCGCGAAGGCGGCGATCGTACTCGTGCTCGAGTCCGGCAAGCCGGCGCTGCCAGCGATCGAGGCCGCCAATGACCGCGGCTTCGACGATCAGATCTTCCCAACGCCACGGGGCGCGAAGAGTGCCGGCAAGCTCGCGGAAGGTCTCGCCGCGCATGGCGGCGGCCCTGGCGTCTTCTTCGGGCTGCGTGTCTTCCGCGCGGTCGTCCGGCGGCAACACGGCCTCCAGCAAATCGTCAGCGGGCGGCGACCACACATCCGCGTCGCCCGATTCGTTGATCGGCACCTGGCCCAGCGAGACGTACTCGGCGAACCGGCGGGCCGACAGCTCTTCGTCCGCGCACGCCAGCAGGGCGAGCAACGCGCGGCCGGCCGGGTCTGGCCGCCGCGTGCCGCGATGGAACCACGCCGGAATGCCCGCCCGCTCGAGGGCATGTTCGAGTACACCCAGGTAGGTCTGCGGCGCGCGCAGCAGTACGGCGATGTCGTCGAACGCAACGCCGCGGGCGGCCTCCTGCAGAATGCGCCTGGCGATCTCAACCGCTTCGCGCCCTTCGCCGGGGGCGGAGAACAGGGTGACGGATTCATCAGACACACCGGCTACCGGTTGCTCGGCCGCAAAGAGACCTCGCTGCAATCGTGTCAGCGCTCGTTCGCCAGGTTCGTCAGGTTCGACAGGTTCG
>JANOZI010000051.1:0-8810 GCA_031429375.1 Acidobacteriota bacterium
GTCATGGCAGGTTCCTTGAGACAATGTTTCTCGAGATAGTGTTTCGCAGCGCAAACGTCGCGTGCAGCGTTCGGGTATCGCGCGCCCCCGGAGCGTGAAGCAAGACCGCCTGCGCCTCTACCGAAATCCACAGATCGATTCGCCGCACCGCGAGCAGGTCCGCGTCGTAGCTGCCCTCGGGGCCGCCGGTGAAGAACGGTCCGTCTTCGAGATCGCGGACGCTCAAGAGGATCGGCGGCGCGCCGTGCCACAGTTGGATGCCCATCGCAGCAACGTGGTCGACGATCGGCTGCGTCGCGCCACCCGCCGTTTCGCGGACGAGCGCGCGTGATCCGTCGCCTTGATCGTCGAGGCGGAAATGCTGCGCGTCCACTTCGATCACGAACGCGCCGGCGGGATACGCCGATGAGAACGACTCCGCTGCCGCGATCTCGCCACGCCCGCTGTTGGTCGATGCGACCGTGAAGACATCGAAGCGGCCGCTGCCGTCTGCAATCGCGGCCACGGCTCCTGTCGTGAAGCCGCAGACCTCGCGCACCGCGGGGCAACCCGGACCGGCCGCCAGCGTCAGCACGCCGTGAGCCCCGGGTTGATCGCGCGCGAGTACGCCCTGAGACGCATTCGGAACGGATGTGACGACATACATCGCCTCGAACTCGGTTGCGCTCGACCCTGGGCGGTGCGAGAGCGGAATCAGCGCCGGCAGCACGCTGCCGAACGCGTCGAGCTCGAGCGACGCGGCGCTGGCGTCCGCCGATCGGATCGCGGCGGCCATCGCATCGATCGCGGTTCGACCTCGCTGCTGAAGATTGAGACTGGCAGGCGTCGCTTCAAACGCCGCCCGGGCGGAAGGCGCCATGCCGGCCATCACCGCCGACAGAACGCCACACACCGCCAAGGCAACCAGCAGCTCGATTAGAGAGAAACCACGGTCGAAGGAGAGCCGAGTCATGGCTGCCTCGCGCGGAGCGTCGCCAGGCAGGCTTCGGCCGCGCCGGGCTTCATACCGAGGGCAGGCGAGCGGAAGACGCACACCTCGATCACCACGGCCTGCGGTTCGTTGCGATCGATCGGCGTGATTGCCCATCGGCGCGTAAACGCCGTCGCGGCTTCCTCGTCTACGACGATGCCGCCCGTTTCATCCAGGGCATCGAAGTAATTTGCGGTGTCTTCGAGCAGGCTCTGAGACGGCGACGCTTCGAGCGCCGGATCGGTGACCAGTTCGCCGGCAGCGCCGTAGGCGAGCTGCAGCGACCGAAGCATCTCGAGCTTCGCTTGCGCGGCGACAAGGGCTACGCCTTGCGAGCCCGAGTCGCGCGTGGTGCGCGCGGTCAGCACGAACAACTGGGCGATGCCGGCCAGAGCGGTGATCAGGATGCCGGTCGCGATGAGTGTTTCCAGGAGAGTAAAGCCCGGGGTGTTACTCAGGGCTCGAGGGCTTGCGGGCTTGCGGGCTTGGGGGCTTGAACGCTTGGGGACTTGAGGGTACATGCCCCCAATAAGTGCAAGCGCTCTGCCCTTGCCGTTTTGAGCCCCGCCGAGAGAATCTCCAAAGAAAAAGCCGACCGCCGGTTTGGCGTGAATTGTGTCGAGTGCAGATTTTTAAATGTGAAGCGGCCGGGGATGCTGCAATTTCCGATCGCCCACGCCCTCCAACCCTCCCTCAAGCCCTCAAGCCCTCAGGCCCTCAGGATCAGGTTGACAGCGGCAGCCGGACGCGGAACTGCGCGCCGCCCTCAGGCCGGTTGCCGGCGGAGATCACGCCGTTGTGCGAGACGATCACCTTTTGCACGATGGCCAGTCCAAGGCCTGTGCCCGACGGCTTGGTCGTCGCGAACGGTTGAAAGAGACGGTCCAGCGCTTCGCGAACCAGGCCGGGGCCGTTGTCATCCACGATCACGTGAAGGTCGCGGCCGATCACTTCGCCGGTCACGACGATGCGGGGCGTGATGCCGGCGGCCGCACACGCTTCCAGGCTATTGCGAAACAAGTTATTGAATGCCTGCCGCAGCAACACATCATCGCCATCGACGGTGCCGAACTCGCCTTGCACCGTGGTCGCCTCGGCGCCACCGGGGAGATCCTCGAACGCCCGCACGATCACCGCGCGCAGATCGACCGGCGCCATCACGAGCGGTTCGGGACGCGCGAACCGCAGGAAATTGGTGACCACTTCCCCAAGCGCTGTCGTCTCCGCGCGGATGCCCTCGACGTAAGCGCGATGCGGCTCTTGCAGCGTGGCCGGATCGAGCAGCCGCCCGTAGCCATGAATGGTCGCGAGGCCGTTCCGGAACTCGTGCGCGAGTCCCGCCGTGAGCTCGCCCAGCCGCGCCAGCGCCTCCTTGAGGCGCAACTGCTCTTCCAGCTCCATCACCTCCGTCAGGTCGGTAAAGAGGCAGACCGCCGCTTGCAGCCCGCCGTGCTCGTCGGTAATCGGTGACACCGTGACGCCGAGATGAGACAACGTCGGCGACTGCCCGAGCGCCACCGTGCGGCGCACGATCGGCGCACCGCCCTCGAGCGCTTCGCCGATCACGTCGGCAAGCGCCGGCGAATTCGCAAGCGCCCGGCGGAACGAAACCTGGACGATGTTGTCGTCGATGCCGAGAATGCGGCCGGCCGCCGGGTTGAGGGTCTGGATGTTCCCCGCGCGATCGACGACCACGAGGCCCGACGTCAGGCCCTCCACGATTTGGCTCGCCAGCCGCTCCGAAGCTTCGGCACGGGCCGCGGTCGCGCGCTCCTGCGCCTTCAACTTGGTGACGGCCTCCTGCAACGCCATCGAGAGCATCGCGCTCTCGCCTCTCGACTCGGCCTTGCGCGGACCGCCGCGGCCGGTGACGGCTTTGATCACCTTGACGCCGGCCACCACGATCAGGATGGCGAGCATCACGGTGAGGCCGAACAACACATAGCCAGTGACGGTCAGGGGTGGCATGGCTGGATAAATGGCCTGGAAAATGCTCTAGAAGAACTGCGCGTACCACGCCATGAGCGGATCGCCGGCGAACATGGCGACGATGGCGCCAAGCGCCAGGAACGTGCCGAACGGCAGCGCCAGCCGCATGCCGCCGCGCTGCGCTGCGATCAGCGTGACGCCGATCAGCGCGCCGGAAAACGACGACAGCACCAGCGTGACGAGCACGGCCTTCCATCCGAGGAATGCGCCGATCATCGCCAGCATCTTGACGTCGCCCATGCCGAGCCCTTCCTCGCGCCGCCACAGGTAATACGCCGCGGCAATCGTATACAGGATGCCGGCACCGAGCACGATCCCGACGAGCGACGATTGCCAGCCGGGGAGCGCGATGAAGCTGAAAATGAATCCGACGGCAATGCCAGGCAGTGTGATCGTGTTCGGAAGAATCTGATGTTCCAGGTCGATGCCAAACAGCGCGACCAGAATGCACACGAAGATCAACCGGCTGAAGACCAGTGGACCGGGCGGCGTCAGCCATACCACGGCCACGAATAACAGCGCAGTGACGAGCTCGACGATCGGGTACTGCATCGAGATCCGCGCCCGGCACTGCCGGCACTTGCCGCCGAGGAACACCCAACTCAGGATCGGAACGTTGTCTCGCCAGCGCAGGGTGTAACCGCAGGCCGGGCACCGCGAGGGTGGATGGCTGAGCGACTGCCCCAACGGCAGGCGGAAAATGACGACGTTCAAGAAGCTGCCGAAGCAGAGACCGAACAGGAACGCCGACCAGAGCGCCGCGGTGCCGGTCATCATCGCGGCGGCAGCGGCGGCAGCGCCGGCACCGTGCCCTTGTCTGTCGGCAGCGGCCATAGCGTCGACTGGCGGGACACGCCGATGTGGCCGGTGACCGGATCGAGCACGAACGGCACGCCGGTGGGATCGTTCGGCCAGCCCAGCCACTTATCGGCCAGCACCAACTCCTGCTCGTTTCGTGGCGGACGGCCTTCTCGCACCATGAACCGCTGCGACGCTTTGTTCAGCTCGTCGACCATGTCCATGGTATCGAGTTGGGTGAGGCGCAACTGCGCGTTGCGGCGAAACCAGTCGCCTGCGGCGGTCTCGCGGAGCTCGTGCCACAACAGGCGCGACGACGGCCGATCGCCACCTTCCGTAAGGGTGGTCGCGGCCAGGCCGGGCAGCCAGGGCGGCGACCCCGGCAGGCGGCTGGCGCGCTCGAACCATTGCCCCGCCGTCTTGTAATTCTTGAGCCACCAATAATGGACAAACCCGATGTCGTACATGTATTCCCACGCGTTTGGATTGGCGGCCAGGCCCCGTTCGAGAAGCGCAATCGCGCGGTCCGGCCGGCCGGGCCCGCTGGGATACGCCTCGGTCAGGAAAATCGCGCCAAAGCGGTAGGCCACCCGGAACTGCGGATCGAGCGTGGTCGCGAACGTGAGCAGCGGCTCGAGCAGGTCGTAGTTGCGGGTCGTGTCCTTGGCCAGGCGCTTGCTGCCGTAGTAGACGACGGCGCGGATCCAATACACGTCGGCGATCAGGTTGTTGAAACCGAGCGAGAACCGTTTCAACAGGGGCCCCGCTTGGAACCACAGCACTGGGGTTGCCGGTTGGTAAGGCTGCCAGCCTCGATCGCGCACCGCCTGCACCGCAATCGACAGTGCCAGCAGGCCGGCGATCGCCGCGTGGAACCGGCGATTCGAGGGGCGCTGGGCGGCTTCGGGCGACAGGGCGCGCGGCATCGTCGGGCCTATTTGAAATCGCGGCGGCGAAAGACGGCGGTGGCGGCAGTGAGGAGCACGCTGACGTAGATCGCCGCGTAGAGAAGCGTGTAGGCGACGTGCGAGGCGGCCACGGGCACCCCGTACACCACGTCGGCTTTGACGTTGAACGGCGCGAGGTTGGGCAGCAGGTAATACAAGCCGCGCGCGATCCACGCCAGCGCGGGTACGTTCATGACGTTCTCGAACTGGCGGAGGTCGCTGTTGAAATGGCCCGCCACCCACAGCCCTAGCGTCAGCAATGCGGCCAGCAACGGGCTCGAGAAGGTGGAGAAAAACAACGCGATGGCGGTGACGAGCGCCAGCTCGCCCACGATCAGGACAATCGCAATCAGCAGCCGCGGATCAAGGGCCGGCGCCGGCCAGCCGAGCTTCAGCGCCGGCGGGGACACCATGTCCATGTACAGCAGAACCAGGTAGAAGGCGATCGTCATGACCATGAGGTTGACGATCAACGTCATGACCAGCCCCAGGTACTTGCCCAGGATGAACTGCGAGCGCGTCACCGGCTTGGTGAGCAGGGCGTACACGCTTCGCTTCTCGACCTCTTTCGAGACCAGGCCGATGCCGATGAACACCGCGATCAACAGGCCAAACGTCGAGAGGGCCGCCAGGCCCAGGTCCTTGATGATCTTGAGATCCTGGCCGGCCGTGAGTTGGCTGATCAGGTACGAGGCGGCCATCATCAGCACCGCGAAGATCACCATGCTATAAGGCACGCGGTCACGCACCGATTCCCTGAAGACCGCGCCGGCGACGAGGCTGACGGTGCGCACCTCAGGCCCCGCCGGGGGGGCGCGGCGCCGCCGCAGCCACTGTGTGCACGAAGTAGTCCTCGAGAGTTTCGCGGACCGGGTTCAGCGAGACCATCTCGATGCCGCGACCGCTGAGCTCGTGCATCAGGCGCGACGGATCGGCGTCTGCCGGCAGGTCGAGCATGAACCGGCCATGGTCGAGCGGGGTGACTCGCCGCGCCCGCGTCTCGAGCTCGGGGCGAGTTTCGCCGGTGACATTCGCAACCACGAGCTCCCAGCCCTTCAGCTCGAAGGCCAGCATCTCGGCGAGTTTTCCCGATGCGACCATCCTGCCCTGCGCCATGATGGCCACGCGGCTGCACAGCGCCTCGGCGTCCGACAGAATATGGGAGCTGAAGAACACCGTGCAGCCGCGGGCGCTCAACCGCAGGATCAGGTCGCGCACCTGCCGCCGGCCGAGCGGATCCAGCCCCGACATCGGTTCGTCGAGAAACACCACTTCGGGATCGTTGATGAGCGCCTGGGCCAGGCCGACGCGTTGCAGCATCCCCTTGGAGAACTGCCGCAGCCGCATGCGCCGTTCGGCGCCAAGGCCGGCTTCATCCAGCACGCGGGCCACGCGCGCGGTGACGTCGGCGCCGCGATAGCCGAACAGCTTCGCGAAGTACGACAACAGCTCTTCGGCGGAGAGGTAATCGTAGTAGTAGGGATTCTCGGCGAGATACCCGATGCGCTGTCGTACCGACACGTCACCCGCCGGTCGGCCCAGAATCCGCGCCGACCCGCGCGTAGGGTACAACAGCTGCATCAACAGCTTGAGCGTGGTGCTTTTGCCTGCGCCATTCGGGCCGAGAAAACCGAACACCTCACCGGACTCGACTTGCAGGCTCAAACTGTCCAGAGCGCGATACGGGCGTGGCCGCCAGAACCCGACAGGAAAATCCTTCGTGAGGTGTTCTGTCTCGATCGCAGCGGCCATCTATTTCTTGCTCTGGACCTGCTTCAACTCCCAGGCGATGGCCGCGTCGAAGAACTCGGCCCGCAGCCCGGGCAGGCGGATGCCATTCATGAAAAACGTCGGCGTGCCGGTGACTTTCAACTGCACGGCTTGGCCGATGTCGCCCTTCACCAGTTCGAGCGTCGCGGCAAACCGGGCGTCGAAGTCGGTCACACCGCCCACCGTGGCGGCGGCGTTCTTCACGGCCTCCGGAGTCAACGCCGGCTGGTTGGCGAAGAGCCACTCCTCCATCGCCTGCGCTTTCCCCTTTTCGCGCGCCAGCCGCACGGCGACGGCCGCTTCGCACGACGAGGGGTGTAGATCCTGCCCGACGTTGCTGTTGCACTGTTGCTCAATCGGATAGTCGCGAGTGATGAATTTGACCTTGCCGGGCGCTTCCTTGGCCCACTTGGCCAGCACGGGCTTGTATTCCAGGAACGTCTGGCGGCAGGGCGGGCACTGGTAGTCGTTGAACTTGACGATCACGACGTCGGCGCCGTCGCTCGGCGCCATCACCACCACGCGCGGCTGCGAGGCCAGGTAGGTCTCGAGCTGCTGAATCTGCCCGGCCGCGGCAGGCGCCGGCGCCGCGGGCGCTTGCTCAGCACCGCCGGCCGCGGTCACGCGCGTGCCGGGGAACATCATGATCGTCGCGCCGGCGGCCACGACGAACGCGAGAGCCGCCGTAATGGCTGACGGCGTGCGAAGCAAAGTACGGAAGTCACGGGCAGCGCGGCTGGGGAGGCTGGTCATGGGATACCTGGTGGCCGCCCCTGAAAGCAGGAACAGCCCGATGACGGCGACGTACGTGCCGACACACAGCACGCAAACGGCCTTGAGAATGACGAATGATGCGTAGGCAAGATAA
Organism: Acidobacteriota bacterium; assembly: GCA_031429375.1. Classification (GTDB taxonomy): domain Bacteria; phylum Acidobacteriota; class Vicinamibacteria; order Vicinamibacterales; family UBA2999; genus 12-FULL-67-14b. The sequence goes on from JANOZI010000051.1 coordinate 7,343, forward strand.
AGAACGACGGCGAGGCCGACCGTGGAGACGGCGAACAGGTAACCGGGCAGGTTCGCCGCGGCCGTCGCCGAGCGCGAACACAAGGCGATGAGGCCGAGCACGAACGCAAAGAACAGCACGCCCAGAAGGGCCACGGGCACGCCGCCGAACGAGCCGAACCGGCTCGCGTATGCCTCGGTGCAGCTGAACGTCGCGTTGACATCGCAAAAGCTGGCGTAAGTGGGGTCGTTCAGAATTCGGTAATGCACCCAGGTCGAGGCCGACGCCGCAGCGGCGCCGATTACGGCAAGGGCCACAAACCAGGTAAGCCTGGGTTGGGGAGTCGCGCTCGTGAGGTCCGCGGACGGGCGAGCCATGGTGGGAATTCTACTCTGTACGAACGAAGAGGTGCGATTTGCATCGCACCTCTTCGACTTGAAAACCTGCGGTTTATTGCAGGGGCTTGACAGTGGCGACCGTGGGCGCCGCGTTACCCGTGGTGGCGGCGATCGGAATAGCCGGGTCGGTGTAGATCGTGCCCAGGGTGTTCGTCCAGAAGTAGCGCGTGCCACTCGAACCGGGGGAAACCGGCTCGGCCTTCGCGTAATAGGTGCTGGTCAGGGCCGCTGCCAGCACGGTGTTGCAAGCGTCAAGGGTGGGTGCCACGCCGTCCGAACCCTTCGCCATGCTCACCGTATAGCCGCTCTTGTCGACGCTGGCGCCTACCGCGGCTCCGAGGTCGGGGCTGATGAACGGCGCGCCGCCGGTCGCGGGAACCAACAGCAGGTCTTTCATCTGCGCGGCATAGAAGCCGTTCGCGCAGCTCGACGAATACGCCTGCTGCGAGCTGTTGATGGCGCGCAGCGAACCGATCGCCGACGCCTCGTTCCCAGCCATCCTTGCGCGGAGCAGTCCGGGAACCGCGATCGCCGCGATGATGCCGATGATCGCGACGACGATCAGAAGTTCGATGAGCGTGAAGCCCTTGTTGCTACGAATACGCATGATTGGTATCTCCCCTAAATCCAGGTTGCCGTTGTTGCTTTGTTTGTTCTCTTTGGCGACGCCGCCCCGCAAAAGCGGCGTCGTCTGGCCCCTTCTAGAGCAACCCCCGTACCAACCACCTCGGCTGGCCGTCCCAATTGCCTAAGTCGTTGTTAACAAGTAGTTTATCTGACGACACTGGATGGGGAACAGGGGCGGATACCGGCTGAGACGCTGAAAATCTGACAGGAACTGTCAGGTGAGCCTGTCAGTAATTGTCAAACCAACGTGCCGGCCGTGCCGACCGTGCAGGTCTATGCGGAGTCGGCGCGGGCCAAAGGCCGACTCTCGAGCGTCATCAAGCCGATGTAGTGGTGGGAATTCTTCTCTGTACGAACGAAGAGGTGCGATTTGCATCGCACCTCTTCGACTTGAAAACCTGCGGTTTATTGCAGGGGCTTGACAGTGGCGACCGTGGGCGCCGCGTTACCCGTGGTGGCGGCGA
>JANOZI010000052.1:0-7873 GCA_031429375.1 Acidobacteriota bacterium
GGGAAAACGCGCGTCTTCCCCACGAGCGAAGTGAGTCCGACGAGCGGCGAAGCCGCGAGTCCCAGAAGCGAGCGTAAGCGAGCGACTCCCAGGAGGCGGCAAAGCCGCCGACTCCCCAGGAACGTTCCGCGCAAAGAGGCCCCCTGCAAGAAACCCGCGCGTCGCCGTTCTAAGTGAAGGGGCTGCGATTGGCCCCCGTATTCCAAGGAGCGGTTCCCATGTCTGCACGCACGTATCTCGCGGCGCTCGTCGTCTTCGGCGGCGCGCTTCTGCTGCGGCCCGAGGCCCAGCCAAACCTGTCGGCCGGCGCAGCGGTGATCGACGACGCGCCGGTGTCGACGACAGACAACGATCAGGATCTGACGACGACGCTCGACGATCAATCGGAGCTGGCGATCACCGTCTATAACTCCGACATCGCGCTGATCCGCGACGTCCGCAACCTGCAGCTCGCGCGCGGGGTGGGCAACTTGCGCTTCATGGACATCGCGGCCACGGTAAATCCCGCGACGGTGCACTTTCGATCGCTCACCGAGCCGACCCGCGTCAGCGTGCTCGAGCAGAACTACGAGTACGACCTGCTCGAACCCGACAAGCTGCTTCGTAAGTACGTCGGGCGCGAGGTCACGCTGATTCGGAACAGACAGGAGGGCGGCTCGACCCGCCAGGAAGAAGTGAAGGCGTTGCTGCTGAGCTACAACAACGCGCCGGTGTGGAAGATCGGCACCGAGATCGTCACCGGCATGGGCGCCGATCACATCCGCTTCCCCGAGCTGCCGGCGACGCTGTATTCACGGCCGACGCTGATCTGGACGGTGCAGAACGACGGCGGCGCGAAGCATCGCGTCGAGGCGTCGTATCTCGCCGGTAAGCTGGCGTGGAACGCCGACTACGTGCTGACCGTCGGACGCGACGACAAAGCGGCCGACCTCAATGGCTGGGTGACGCTCACCAACGGCAGCGGCACGGCATTCCCCAACGCGAAGCTGCAGTTGGTCGCCGGGGATCTGAATCGCGTCCGCCAGCAGCTCGGCAAGGTCATGGCGGACATGGCGGAGCGCCGCGAAGCGGCCGCGCCGGCCGCTAATATGGCCGAGGAATCATTCTCGGACTATCACCTGTACACGCTCGGCCGCAAGACGACGATCAACAACAACCAGACCAAGCAGGTCAGCTTGCTCACCGGCACGGACGTGCCGACCATTAAGCGGTATGTGGTCGAGGGACAGAATTACTACTACCACAACCAGCAGCACCCGGGTTCGCCGATCAAGGATCTGGTCCAGGTCTACTACCAGTTCAAGAACGACGCGAAGAGCGGCCTGGGCATCCCGATGCCCGCGGGCGTGCTGCGCGTCTACCAGCAGGATTCGAAGGGCGGCGTGCAGTTTGTCGGCGAAGACCGCATCATGCACACGCCGAAAGACGAGACGCTGAACGTCAAGATCGGCAACGCGTTCGACGTGGTGTGCGAGCGCAAGCAGATCGACTTCCAGAAGATCGCGTCGAACGTGTACGAGTTCGAATACGAGATCACGCTCCGCAATCACAAGGCGACGGCGATTTCGGTCGAAGTCAACGAGCCGGTGGGCGGCACGTGGCGAATGCAGCGCTCGTCGCATGAGTACACCAAGACCTCTGCCTGGGCGGCGCAGTTCAACGTGCCGGTTGCCGCCGACGCGACCGCGGTGCTCAAGTACCGCGTGCGCGTGACCTATTGACCCGCGGTCCTCAGAAATGTTCCCGTTCCTCAGAACGAATAGCGCACGGCGAGCTGAATCTGCCGGGCCGTGCCGAACGACTCGGTGCGGCCGAACGTGTTCTGAATCTTCCCGAACGATGCGGGTGTGAGAAACACTCGTGCCGGCATCGCTGTCCAGATCGGCGTGTTCAGCACGTTGAACACTTCGACGCGGAACTCCAGCTTCTGATTCGCGTGCAGGGTGCTGCGCTTCAGGAGGGATGCGTCGAGCTGCACGAATTTCGGTCCGCGCTCGGTGTTGCGGCCGAGGTTGCCGAACGTTCCGGCCGCAGGATCCGAGAACGCGGCCAGGTTCAGCCATCCGTCTGGCCCGTTCCGGTTTCCAGACGTGTCGACTCCCGGCACGAGGTTCGGACGCTGATTGGTCGTCCAACCGGTCCCGGATCTGGTGGTGCCAAGCTGGACGCTGTACGGCAGGCCGCTCCTCGCCAGCAGGACCGTCGCCATCTGCCAGCCTTTCGTGAGCGCTCCAAGGACGCCGGCATGGTCGCCTAAGGGCAGCTCGTAGATGGAGTTCAACGACAGGTTGTGCGGCGCATCCAGATCCGCCAGCGACCATTCCGCGTCCCAGGAAGGGCACGAGTTGAAGTCGAGCCCCTGGCACGGCGTCTGTGGAGAGGTGATGTCGTCGTAGAAGCGCGAGTAGCTGTAGCCCACGTTGAAGGACAGCCCGCCGGCCAGGCGCCGATTGAGTTGCAGCTGGAGGCCGTCGTACTGGCCCCTGCCGTCGAAGGTCCGCAGCGTGTACTGCGAGTACCTCGTATCGGGGCGGCGGCCGAGCGCGGGATCGATGAGATTGCCCGGCTTGCTGCGCGGGTTGTTCCGGGTGCGGTTGCCGACGTAGGCCACACGGAACGACGCGTCCGCCCCGAGTTGCTGCTGCAGGTTCACCGTGAACTGGTAGTTGAGATTGGTGTGAATGTCGGGGTCGATGGCGGTCCGGTTCGGGGCCGGCGCCACTCCGCCAACGAGCGGCGGCAGCGGATAGCTGAGGCCCGGAGTCGTCGCCTGGCTGAGAGTCGTCGACGGGACGATGTTCGCGAAGATGGTGTCGCCAAAAAAACTCTGCAGCGGATACGGCTGATAGTAGATGCCGTAGCCGCCGCCGAGAATGGTGCGGCTGTTGCCGAACAGATCGTAGGTGATGCCCACGCGAGGCCCAAAGTCGTTCGCATCGGGCTGGTAGATCTGCGCGCCGGGCGCGGTCAGTTGCAGCGTGCGGATATCAAAGGCCTGAGCGCGATTGTCCTTTTCCTTGAACTCAGTCGCGTACTCGTAGCGCACGCCGAGACTGAGCGAGACGCGGTTGGTGACGCGCCAGTTGTCCTGGATGTAGCCGTCGTACTGCCATCCGTAGGTGAGGGCGGGACCGCCGTCACCGGCGGCGGTGACCTGAAAAATGCGGTTCGCGGCGAAGTCGGCCAGCGAGTTGTACGTCACGTTGGGATAGCCGGCCTGGAAGGGATTGACCGAGCGGCGCCGGAAGTTGATCCCGAACTTCACGCCGTGGGCGCCCTTGAACCACGACACGTTGTCAATCAGCTCGATGCCCAGGTTGGTGCGATCGATGTCCTGCAGGCACCCGAGCTGGAGGTCGACCCCGTTGATGGTCGTGCACGGATAGTTGCGATTGACCGCCAGCTGCTCTCTCGACACCGTCGGATCGGTCTGGTTGAGGACCAAGTGCACCCGGTTGAGGCCGAGCTTGGCTTCGTTGGTCAGGTTCGACCGCAGCGTGCGCACCCACGAACCCGTGAAGGTCCCTGAAATAATCGGCGCGTACTGCCGCTGCCCGGCGAACTGGCGTGCCTGCAGGACGAACAGCGGTCCGTCCACGAGCGAATCCTGCATGTTGAATCGCGCGAAGAAGTTGTCGTTGTCGTTCGGGCGCACATCTACGCGGACCGACCAGATGTTCTCGGTCACGTCAGTGACGCCGCTGACGCGGGCGAGCCCCACATCGGGGTTAGCCGTGGCGGAAATCGGCGGGGGCGCCGTCGCGAGCAGGGCTCGGAGCTCGGGCGCCACGGTGGCGCGGAATGCAGCGCTCGGCACCGTGCCGGTCTGCACGGATCCGAGCTGCTTTCGCGAGCCCTCGTAATTCGCGTAGAAAAACACGCGGTCGCGCTTGACGGGCCCGCCCAGGCTCGCGCCGAACTGCTTCATCTTGAACTCTGGCTGCTCGGGCGGGTCGAAGAAGTTGCGCGCATCCAGGGCGTTGTCGCGGAAATACAGGTAGCTGCCGCCAGTGAATTTATTGCCGCCCGACTTGGTGATGGCGGTGACCACCGCCCCCGCCGCCCGGCCGTATTCCGCCGAGTAGCTGGTGGAGAGCACACGGAATTCCTGGATGCTCTCGCTGCTGGCCGTCTGCAGTCGCGCGCCACGCTCCCGGCCGTTCGACATGAACGCGTTGTCCACGTGCGTGGCGTCGGTGCCATCCAGCAGGAAGTTGTTCTGTGCGATATCGGTGCCGTTGAAGGCCAGCGTCGCGACGCCGCTGCTGCTCACTTTAGCGGACGGCGAAAAGAGCGCCAGGCGGGAGAAGTCCCGACTGTTGACCGGGAGCTCCAGCACGCGGCGCGCTTCGATGGTCGCCGCAATCTCCGGTGTCTGCGTGTTGACGAGCGGCGACTCCACGGTAACGATGAGTGTCTCCGACAAGTTCTGCAGCGAGAGCTTGAACGGCACGTCGAGCCGCTCGCCGACCGCGACCGTCACCCGCTCGCGCAGCACCGAGCCGAACCCGGTCAGATCGACCCGCACGGTGTACTCGCCGGGGTTGAGGGTGGGCGCGCGGTAGAGCCCTTGGGCATTGGTCACGACCGTGGCCACGGCCCCGGTCCGGACATTGGTGACGGTGACGGCGGCGCCGGGAAGCACTCCGCCCGTGTCATCAGTCACGCGACCCTCGATCTGTCCAAGCGACTGCGCACCGGCGGACGTCACGAGGGTCCCGAGCAGCACGCATGCTGCCGCCGCTGCCGCCAAAGCGACCCGTATCTGCATGACCCGTTCCCCTTGACTGCGGCCGAACTCAATCGGGCAGACCGCCACGCGCGTCAGCGTTGGACCGCTCGTTCCCGACGGCCGCAATCGGCGGGCGGTTCAACGATCCTCCTCCCGAAATGGTGAGCGATGATACTCCTAACGAAACCGCTTTATCCTTCAACTTGCGTCGTCGCGGTCATCTTCCCGGCGGCGTGTCTTCGAAGTCTTCCCGGCGGCGTGTCTTCGAAGTCCCGCAAGGAGTCGCCGTGGCCGAGACCTTGTCCCGATTTTCGGCTTGTCCTGTCGCCGGACGGAGGTCTAGCATGGCAACGATCGCTGGTCGATCAGTCGAGTCCGGTCGGCGCGCAAGCAAGGCAACCTCTGGCAGTGTCGAGGAGGATGGTATGGGCAGGCGTCAGGCGTGTGCGTGCCTGGTGGTGTTGGTCGCAGCCGTCATCGCGGCCCCGGTCGGCGCCCAGACGACTGGGGGGGTCTTGCAGGGGACGGTGTCGGATGCTCAGGGCGGCGTGCTGCCCGGCGCGAATATCACGGTGATTAACGTCGAGACCGGCTGGTCCCGCGAGTCCGTGGCCGATGCGCGCGGCTGGTACCGCGCTCCTGCCCTGGCCCCCGGTCGATACCAGATTCGAGCATCACTGCAAGGCTTCGTGACGCTCGTCCGCGCCGGCCTGGTGCTGACGCTCGGTCAGGAAGCCACGGTGAATCTGTCGCTGCACCTGGCGACGGTGGCCGAAACCGTGACGGTCACGGCCGACACCCCGCTCGTCGAGACGACGAGCAATGCGCTCGAACGCACGATCACGCGCACCGATCTGGACTCACTGCCGCTGGTCGGCCGGAACTTTGCGAACCTTGCCACGCTGTCGCCCGGCGTCGCCGGCGTCGGCGGGGGCGGCGTGAGCGCCTCGGGCCAGACGACCCGCAGCAACAGCTACATCATCGACGGCACGAGCAACGACGACACGGTCGTCAATACGCAGCGCGGCGGGTTCTCACTCGAGGCGGTGCGCGAGTTCTCGGTCATCACTAACCAGTTCAACGCCGAGTACGGCATGGCCTCCGGGGCCATCATCAGCGTCATCACGCGATCGGGCACCAACGACCTGCAAGGTCGCGTGTTCGGCTTCCACCGCGACGATTCCTTCGACGCGCAGGACCCGTTCTCCAGGGCCCAGGGGTCCGGCAAAGCGCCGTTCAGCCAGCAACGGTACGGGGGCTTTCTGGGCGGCCCGCTCGTCAAGGATCGCTTCCACTATTTCGCCTCGTACGAGCGGCTGCGTGAGGAAGGCACCAGCGTGATCACGTCGTCGCTCGTGCCCACCAACCAGCGGGAAGAGCCCACGACCGACATGGGGCACCAGTACTTCATCAAGAGCGATCAGCGGTTGGGTGGTGGCGGCAACTCGCTCTCGATCCGATACCGGGCGGATTCCCGCGGCAGTACGGGCAACGGCATCGGCGGGCTCAACACCAGGGAACGGGGGAACAACACCAACACCCTCGATCAGGACGTCGTCGCGAGCCTCACCTCGATCATCAGGTCGAACCTGCTCAACGAGTTGCGGTTCCAGGGCGCCCGCCGCTCCACGCTCAGCGACACCAACGGCTACAGTGTCGACGGAATGCCGCAGATCAACCGGCCGTCCGGCAACTTCGGGAAGGCGCAGAACATGCCGCAGGGGCGTGACGAGAACCGCTATCAGGTCGTCGACAACGTCAGCTACACGCGCGGCGCGCACGACCTCAAGTTCGGCGCCGACATCAGCCTGATCCGGGCGAACAGTTTCTTCCCGCGTAACCGCGATGGCAATTTCACCTTCGCCACTGACGCGCCCTTCAATCCGGCCGACCTGTCCACCTACCCGACGCAGTACGTCGTCGCGATTCTGGATCCGAACGAGGCCTTGCCGAACGACCTCTTCTCGTTCTTCGCGCAGGATCAGTGGCGCTACCGCACCAATCTCACCTTCAACCTCGGGGTACGCTACGACCGCGAGCGCGGGTTCCACAAGATTACGGGTGTGCCCGACGACGGCAACAATTTCCAACCGCGCCTGGGGTTCGTGTGGGATCCGTGGAATGATGGCCGAACGGCCGTACGCGGCGGATACGGTGACTACGTCGATCAAAGCTTCCTGAACATCCAGCTCAACGTCGCGGCCGCGAAGGATTCGGTCGAGCTGGTGATCAACAACCCCGGTTATCCCGATCCGTTCTCACGCGGCGCGACCGCTAATACTCCCCCCAGCACGGCGACCGTCACGCCACATCCCCGGACGCCAGAGACCCGCACCGTCAGCCTCGGCATGAAGCGCGAAATCGTTGGCGGGTTGGCCGTATCCTTCGACGCCGTCTACAGCCGCGGCTATTACCAGTACGCGTGGAACGATCTCAACTACCCGGACCCGCTCACTGGCAACCGGCCCGACCCGACGCGGGGTCGCGTCATCGAGTACGCCGATTATGGCAACTCGTGGTACTCGGCGCTGCTGGTTGGCGTCGAGCAGCGCGCGTTCCACGGCGCCGCCTGGAACGTTTCGTACACACTGTCGAAGACGCTGCGCGATGTGGAGGGCTTTCAGTTCACCCCGCAGGATCTTCGCAACCTCGCCGGCGACAAATCGCTCGCCAGCAACGATCGGCGGCACCAGCTGGTCGGCAATGTCACGTACCGACTGCCGTGGGGATTCCAACTGGGCGCCGTGGCGCAGGCGCGCTCCGGTCTGCCCTGGAGCGTGACGACCGGCATCGACAACAACCGCGACACGTTCATCGTCGACCGGCCGGACCTGGCCGTCCCCGGCGGCGACCCCACCGACCGCGCGACATACTCCAGCGCCTTCACCGGACGGGTCGGGAACCTCGGCCGGAACACCAACCGCGGCGCCGATTTTTTCCGGCTGGATGCCCGCCTGTCGAAGATTGTCCGCATGGGACGCCGGCGGCTGGAAGGGTTTGCTGAAGGATTCAACCTCACCAATCGTGTCAACTTCGGTTCACCGACCGGCAACCTGCGCTCGGTGAACTTCGGCCGGGCCACGGCAATCACGGGGAATATGCGACAAGTGGAACTCGGCGTTCGATTCGACTTCTAGTGGG
>JANOZI010000053.1:0-2746 GCA_031429375.1 Acidobacteriota bacterium
ACAATCGTGCCGGCCTGCGAGCCGCCGGCCAGGGTCTGCAGCGGGACCGTGGTGATGTTGACGAGCGACCGGGCGCCCTCGACACCGTCGCCCTGCTCGCCGTCGCGGCTCGGTCTGCGCGTCATCAGCGGCACGCGGAAGATCGTCGTGCCGTCCGGGTAGTCGCGCCGGGCCGCGGTCAGCAACTCCACCACGTGCGCGTCGAATAGTTTATCGATCGGCTGGCCAAGCACGGCGGCGCGTCGCGGTCCATAGCCGCGTTCGAGGGCGGCGTTCCACCGGACCACGTGATCGGTCGGTCCCATCACCAGCAGGCCATCGTCGAGCGATTCGAGAATGTTCTCGTTAAAGGCGTGGAGGCGATCCAGTTCCGAGGCCTTGAGGTGCAGCTGGCGATAGAGGCGCCCGTTCTCGATGGCGTTCGCGGCCTGCGCGGCGACGGCCGTGACCAGGGCGGTGTCTTCGCTGCTGAGCGGCTCGCCGCTGGAGCGGCGGCCGAGCGCCAGCACCGCGATGGCGTTGTCTTTCGTGATGCACGGCACGAAGTAGAAGACGCCGGCGTCGCGCCAGTACTCGACCTCTTCGGCAGTGAAGCGCGCGACGGCCATCGGATCGTCGAGTCGAACGGTGTGCGCGGAATGGAGGCGCCCGCCGATGCCTGACGCGCCGGAAAGCTTCGGCGGCGTCGCGTCAAATCCCTCCTGCCCGATCGGCTCGAAGTCGCCGGCGTCGTTCGCCAGCAGGAACGCCATGCGATCGAGCTCGATGGTTTCGCGGACGCGCGTCACGAGCCGATCGGCCAGGCGATTGAGATCCAGATCGCTGTTCAGCTCGCGCGCGAAGGCGACGAGCGCGCGGCGGTAATCATAGCGGTCGCGATAGAACGCGCGATCGATGGCCTTCTGCAGGCCGTCTTTCACCGGCTTGGCCAGCAGGATGACGACGACGGTGGCGAGGAAGGCGATGATCCAGCGGTGCTCGGCTTCGCCTTCGACGACCCAGCCGCCCGACGCGCGCAGGATCAGCGCGTAGATGGCCACGATCGCGGCGACGGCGGAGGTGTAGATCAGCAGGCGCTTGAGGATGATCTCGACGTCCATCAAGCGGTAGCGGATGATCGCCGAGGCGAACGCCAGGGGGATGAAGCCGAGCGGAATCGCGGACAGCTCCATCGGAATCGAGGGATCGACGCCGAACGCGAACGGCAACGCGTAGCCAAGCGCGAACGGCACGGCGCCGAGCGCGGTGCCCCACACGATCCACCGCAACTGGCGCTTGGTCGTCACCGACCGCGCCCTCGACAGCGCGCGCAGCAACACGGCGAGCGCGGCACCGAGAAAAATCGCCAGGTAGACGTACTCGAGCCGGTCGAGCAGCGAGATCACGCTCACGAAATACTGCGGGTCGACGCTCGAGCGGACAATCGCGAGCGCGCGGGTCGAACCGAGCACCGCGCCGGGCAGGTAGATGGCCGGCAGCCAGCGCGCCAGCGTCGCGGAGTAGCCGGGGACGTGCGGCCGCTCGGGGAACACGAGGGTAAAGTGCAGGAACAGCGGCGGCAGCACCATCACCGCGATCGCGTCGCCCCAGTAGAAGACCCAGTCGACGCGGTCGAGGCGGCCGCTGAACGAGAAGGTGAACACGCCGAAGAACGCCACCGACAGCCAGAAGAAATGCAGGGTCGCCTGATCGGTGGGCCGGCGCGCGCGGACCGCGGCGCCGACGAGCAGCGTGAAGATGCCGACGGCGGCCAGCACGTAATAGAAGAGCCCTTCGCCGCCTGGCATCGGCGTGAGCGCGACGTTGGTGACTTCGCGCGAGCCGAGCCGCAACAGCGTGTAGGAATGCCGTTCGCCGGCGCGCGCCTCCTGCTGCATGGCGAGTACGTCGGCGCGTCCGTCGACGGGTCGGTTGTCGATGGCGAGCAGGACGTCGCCCGGCCGAACGCCGGCGCGGCTCGCGGCTGTCGGCGAGGCCACTTCCGCCGCCACGACACCGACGGCGCGCTCGATCCACAGTACGCCGTCTTCAAGCTGAAGGGACGTCGCCCGCGACACGACGTTGGCAAGGCCCAGCGCCAGCAAGCCGAGCGTCACGGCTACGGGCAGGGCGGTCTGCCGCCACTCGAGCCACCAGGAGTCCTGAGGCGACAAGTGCAGCGCGGGGATACGTTTTGGGTCAGTCAAGACAAGCCTATCGACCGCAAGAACAGCAAACGCCATACCATTGGATGCTGGTGTCGCTGGTCCCTAAACCGTTGATAAATAAGCGCTTTTCTGTGTTCAAGTGACGCCGGAAACCGATCGTATCCAACTGTTCGGTCGGTCGATCCAAAAGTCAGTATGCGCCTTTTTGGGGCGCCTCGCTACGCTCGGCGTGGGGACTCGGCGCTTCCACCTTCGCGCGACGCGCTACGGCGGACGAGTCGCGCCGCGTGGGAGTCGGCCTTGCGGCCTCCTGCGACTCGTGGCATCCGCCCACTCGTAGGACTCGCGACTTCGCGCTCGTCGGGCTCGAGTAGAACCACCGTGATTTTCCTAGGAGGGAGCGAAGCGACCGACTCCAACGAGGGGGGGACTTTTCCGCCGACCTGTCCGCCGTCGCGCGTAGCGCGAGGGTGGGAGCCCCGAGTCACACGAGCCTTGATTGGGGGCGAGTCTCACGAGGCCCGAAGGGCCGAGTCTAGAACTTCACCGTGAGGCCGCCGACGATTCGCTTCGGCGGCCGAACTACCAGCAGTTCGTCG
>JANOZI010000054.1:0-2377 GCA_031429375.1 Acidobacteriota bacterium
CGAGAACGTTTCCTGCGGTCCGGTGGCGGCCTGGAAGTCGCGGTCGTAGTTGACGCCGCCGAGCGCGTTGGGTGTGTTGAACACGAGGCCCGTGCCCGCTTCGGCCTGCGAGATCACGCCGTCGCGGTTACTGTCGTAGGCGGCGTAGAAGGCGCCGCGATCGGCGCTGCCGTCGATGGTGCGCATCAGGCCGTTGAAGTCGCTGGTCGTCGACACGTCGAACTGCAGACCCGTCCAACCGCCCGCGGCGATCTGCGCGGCGTTGATGCCCACGCCGCGATATTTGTCGGCCAGCGTGGTGAACCCGTTGCCATCGACGTAGAGCGTGTCGCGGAAGTTGTCGGAGCGATTCCACTCGGCGCCGCCCTTGAAGGTGTGGCTGCCCCACACGTGCTGCAGCGAGCCGCGGATGGCCTGGTTGTCGCGCTGGTCGATCAGGTCACGGCCGTAGCCGCCGATCTGCTCATCGGTGAGCACCCGCGCGTCGGCGGTCTGAAACAGCACGTCGTTGCGCGACAGGCGAAGCGCCGACAGGTCGGTGACTTCGCCGTTGTGCTTGTTGGCGCCGACTTCGAGGAGCGTGCCGCCCCAGACGCGCGTGTAGGTGGCGCCGTAGCGGCCGCCGCCCTGTACGCGCGCGCGGTTGCGCGCGTTGGTGATGTCGCGCTGCCGGCGGCCGGTGATGTCGGTCGGGTCGCTCATGTAGCTGACGCTCAGCAGGTCGGCGGTCGTCGGCGCCCAGCTGGCCTTGGCAAAGCCCTGGTGCTGCGTGTTGTCGACGGTGCGCATGAACTGGTTGGTGTCGAGCGTCGAGACGTCGTCCTGGCGGTTGGTGTAGCGGTAGCTGCCGAAGAACCACGCCTTGTCGCGCATCAGCGGGCCACCGAAGGTGAAGGCGCTGTCCTTGGTCGAGAACTCTTCCGCGCCGCCGTTCTTGTTCTCGGCCATCAGGTTGCTGTTCTGGAAGAAGTAGTTGGCCGAGCCGTGGTAGTTGTTGCTGCCCGACTTGGTGACGACGTTGGAGATCAACCCGGGCGCGCCGACGAACTCGGCCGGAATGGCGCCGGTGATGACGTGCTGTTCCTGGATGATCTCGGTGTTGAGGTTGGCTCCGAAGGTGCCGGTGACCGGGTCGGTCACGTTGATGCCGTCGAAGTAGTAGACGTTGTCGGCCGAAATGCCGACGGTGCCGCCGATGTCGCTGTAGTTCAAGCCCGAGCGCGCGGCCGGGTTGCCGCTCGACGCTTGGTCATCGGGCATCACGCCCGGCACCAGCTGCAGGTAGCTCTGGTAGCTGCGGCCGGTCGGCAACGACTCGGTCAACTGCAGCGTGATGTCCTGGCCGGTGGTTGCGCTCGTGGTGTCGACCAGCGGTGTCGCGGCCGTGACCTGCACGGCTTCGGTCACGCCGGCAATGGGCAGCGTGACGGTGATCGCCGCGGTCTGTCCCGAGCGGACGAGCACCTGGTTGCGCGTCTGATCCTGGAAGCCCTGCAGTTGGGCCACGACCGAGTACTGCGCTGATGGCGCGAGCGCTTCGATCGTCGCGACGCCTTCACCGTCGGTCACGACCATGCGCTTGGTAATAGTGTCGGGCGCGCTGGCGGTTACGGTGACGCCCGGCAGGCGGCCGCCGTCCTTGTCGGTCACGACAATGGTAATGGTACCGGTATTACTGACTTGCGCGGTGGCCACGCCGGCGAAGGCGAGCCAGAGAGCCACGAACATGGCGCTCGTACGAATACGCATAACTTTCCGTCTCCTTGAATAAACCCTGAACCACGTCAACGCTGTAGGTATAGGAAGGTCCGTGCCAGCTATCACGGGATGAATGGTGTCGGCTTGACGACGTGCGAGTCTGCTACGGAGGGACGAATTCCAGCGCTGAGGGACGAACGGAGGAGGCGATTCAACGCGCCGGTTTTCGCAATCCAGCGTGTTGAATTGAGCGTGTGACGAGTGGCACTTACGGCGGAGCCGGCCGTCAGTTATCGGGACGAACGGTGTGATTAACGACGATCAGTTCTTCAGTCGCTCTTTGATCGCTTGTTCCAGTTGTGGGTTGATTTTGAACCCTGATTTCTTTGCGTTCCGCAACTCGGCATCAGCCTCGGCGATTCGTCCCGTTTCGAGATACACCACGGCCCGGGTGAAGGCACTGCGTGTTGGTGACGGGTCTCGACGGGAATACGCAGGTCGGCCCGTCGATTAGCGAGAAGCAGCTGCAGAAGGTGATGAGTTACGTCGAGATCGGTCGGCAGAAAGGGAAGAACGAAAGAGAAAGGGCCGGTGGAAACCCACCGGCCCTTCGCACGTCTGCCCCGATCAGTTTGTGATTAGAACTCGAATTTAAGCCCAAGCTGCACGCGGCGGTTGC
>JANOZI010000055.1:0-4933 GCA_031429375.1 Acidobacteriota bacterium
ATCCATTCTTACCGTCGAGCTGAAGATGCTGGTCGCCGGAGCCCGGGAAGAGGTCACGGTCACGGGGCAAGCGCCCCTCGTGGAAAAGACCAGCAACCAGATCGGCGGTTCCCTCTCCAGCCGGGAGATCGAAGACGTCCCGTCGAACTTCCGCAACTTCACGGCGCTCACGCAGCTCATTCCCGGCATGACGCCCAATCCGGCGGCGTCGAGCTTCGAAGGCGGCCAGGTGGTGGCCAACGGCACGCCGTCACAACAGAACGTCTACCTGATCGACGGCATGTACAACAACGACGACCGCCTCGGCGGCAGCCAGGGCACGCAGGTGCGCGTCGTGCTGGACAACATCCAGGAGTACCAAGTGCTGTCGAATCAGTACAGCGCTGAATATGGCGGCGGCGCGGGCGCCATCATCAACATGGTCACGCGCGGCGGCACCAACCGGTTCGCCGGCCGGGTCTACACCTACTTCCGGGACGAGAAGTTCAACTCCCGCGGGCACTTCCTGCCCGCCACCGCCCCAAAGCCCGATGAGCGAACGCTGCAGGCGGGCTTTGCGATCGGCGGGCCGATCATCAAGAATCGCGCGCACTTTTATTTCACGCTCGAGAAGGACAACGAGGATATCGCGGGGCAGAAGCGGTTCCCGGCGGCGGCAGCGCCGTTGGCGCGTGACTTTGTCGGCGCCTTTGAAGTCAGGGCCAGCAACTATTTCGGCCGCGGCGACGTGCAGATCAGCGAACGGAATTTCGTCAACGTGCGCTGGGTGCTCGAAACCGCGCCGACGCGCGGCGAGGGCTTCAACACCAACACCCAGACGCCAGACGCGCAATCGTGGGAGAGCGACTGGGATCACCTCGTCAGCGGCACCTATACGTCGGTGCTGACCGATCGGGCCTCGAACGTCATCCGGGTGGGTCGCATCGGTGAATCGCTGGGCACCGGCGCCCAGGCGTTCTTCGACGACGACGTGAAACAGATTGGGTTCAACGGGCGGGATCCGTTCGCGATCGGCCAGCAGAACACGCACCCGAGCTACATCACCGGCCGCGGCGGCGAAGGCCTCAACACCCGCATCCGCACCTACGTGTTCGACGAGGCGTTCAGTTATTTCGTGCCCAGCCTGTTGGGCGGCGAACACACGTTCAAGGCCGGTGGCGGCGTGGGCTTCCACCAGATGCCGCCGCGCACCACCTTCAGTTCCGGCACGTTCCAGTTCCGAACCGATGCCCCATATAACCCGAGCGATCCCGCGACCTTCCCGTTCCAGTTCGACGTGACCGTGGGTCCGCCCAACGACTACGGCTACGCCATTACCTCGAAAGATCGGCGCCAGTATCTCTTCGCGGAAGACAAGTTCCGTGTCAGCAATAACCTGTCGCTCAACCTCGGCGTGCGCTATGACCATCATCGACACACGCCGGCCAGCAAGGCCGCCATCGCGCCGCGCCTCGGCTTTGCCTGGGACGTGACCGGCACCGGCCATACGGTGGTGCGCGGCGGGTTCGGCCGGTTTTATGCCTACGTCCCGGTGGTGCTCGATCTCGTGCACCAGCAGACCGGTGTGCTGACCCGGTTCCCCACCATCACGGTGACCGACGTGACCAGCCCGGTGTTGCGGCCGACCATGATCAACGACTCCGCCGGTAACCCGGGTGTCGCGTCGCTCAGCCCCGCCGGTCAGGCCGAGATCAACCGGCTGCGCGATCAAATCATCGCCGGCACCGCGTTCAACCGGGATCCGCGCATCGATAGTCCCGATCGCCAGATGCCGTACCAGTGGGCGTGGAGCCTGGGCGTGAATCACGCGCTGTCCAACAGCACGGCGCTGGCGGTCGACTGGGTGGCCAACGCGTCGCGCGACCAGCTCGGCGTCGTCGACATCAACGAACCAGTGAACGGCGTGCGGCCCGGCATCGCGGTGTTCGATCCCGCCGGCACGCTGATTCCCGCGGCGGCCCGCGGCACCAATTTCAGGCGCGTGTTACAGACGCAGACGCGCGAGGAATTCAACGGCGACTATCAGTCGATGCAGGTGTCGCTGATCAAGCGCATGGCCAGCCGCTGGAGCGGCCGCCTCGCTTATACGCTGCAGCAGAGCCACTACGTCGGTCTCGGCAATCCCGATGCGCGGCGCGTCTGGCTCGACAACGATATCCGGGCCGACTACGGCACCTTCGCGTCGGACCGCCGGCACGTGCTGGCCGCCAGCGCCACGGTGAACCCGTGGCGCTCGCTCAGCCTCGCCACCGTCATCAGCAAGATCTCCGGCGCGCCGATCAACGAAACCGTGGGCTCCGACCGCAATGGCGACACCGACAACAATGACCGGCCGATCAAAGGCGTCGACGATCTCACCCGGCCCATCCAGTCGCCGGTCGACTCGGCCGGACGCGCCGTGATCAACGGTCTCGAGGGTCCCGGATCGTTCCTGATCGACCTCTCGCTCAGGTACCAGATCCCGCTCCGGGGCTTCCAGAGTCTCGACCTGTTCTACGACGTCTTCAACGTGATCAACCGGGAGAACCTGGTGCCGCCGACCGGTAACCGGGCCTCATCGCTGTTCATGGTTTCGACGGCGGCGCAGTTCCCGCGTCAGATGCAGTTCGGCGTTCGGGTTCGCTTCTGAGCCGCCGCGAATGTTTCAATCCGTCGTGATCACGGTAATGTTGCTTGTCGGCCCCGTGCCGTCGGGCGCCCAGATGGAACTGGGCGTCATGACGGGCACGGTGACCGACGACGGGGGCAGGCCCCTCGAAGGCGCCACGGTGCGGTTGCGCGACCTCGAGCGCGGCCGCGACACCGTCTTCAAGAGCGACAAGAACGGCCGCTACTACCGGCGTGGCCTCCAGGCCGTCGAGTACGAGATGGTGGTTGAAAGAGACGGCTACCAGCCGGTGAAAGACAAGGTGAAGCTGGTGGCTGGCACCGAGCGCCGCCTTGATTTCAAGCTGGCCAGGGCCGCGCCCGAAGGTGCGGAGGACTTCGCCATCGGCATCGCCGCATTCAACAAGGGTGACAATGCCGGCGCCGCGAAGGCGTTTGAGGCTGCCCTGGCCAAAGCGCCGACGCTGCCTGAGATCCGGGTCAACCTGGCGCTGGCCTATTTGCGATTGGGCCGTACTGCCGATGCGGTGACCCACCTCGAGCAGGCGACCGCCCTTGGCCTTGGCGCCGCCAACGTGCAGTTCCAGCTCGGCGCCGCATATGTCGAGATGCAGGCGCTCGACAAGGCGATCGCCGCGTTCGAAGCCGGGCTCGCCAAACACCCGGACCTCAAAGATCCGCTGGCATATGAGGCGGCCGTCACGCTCGGCGCGGTCTATTTTGCGAAAGGGCAAAACGACCAGGCCGCCGCGCAGTTCGAGAAGGCGTTGGCCGCCAGGCCGGGTGCGGCCGCGCCGTCGCTCGGGCTGGCCAAGGTGCACGTCAGCAGGGGAGAAGTGGACAAGGCCCTGGCGCTGCTCGATCGCATTGTCGCGCAGCATGCCGGTACGCCGGAGGCCGCGCAGGCCGGCGCCATCATCAAGGAAGTTCGTAAGGGGCCGCTCTGAGAAAAAGGGGATACCAGTGAATAAGACAGCTAGCGCCGTGATGTTGGCACTCGGACTGTTCGCGACGGCAGGAGCCGTCGCGCAGGTTGCGCAAGAGAAGGGTGGCGGAGACGAGACGGGTCCATACGATCTCGTGGCCGGCTGGCCGCAGAACTATTGCGGTGCCGGGCACATCATCGGTTCGACGGCCGGTATCTGGGCCGAGAGTCCGGATCGCGTTTACATCTTCAATCGCGGCTGCCTGCCGGTGCTGAAAGAGGAAGGCGGTGGGGGCGGCGCCGACAGCTTCATCCCGGCGCGCAACGCGTCAGGCTTCGACCTGTCGCAAAAGGATCCCGCCCGCCATCCGCGGTGGGACCACGTCTTCAACGTCGTCGATCGCAACGGCAAGCTGATTGAGTCGTGGGATCAGCACAACAAGTTATTCGTGCGCCCGCACCGCATCCTGGTGAACCCGTACGACGCCGACCGGCACGTGTGGCTCGTCGACGACGGCGCGCACGCGTTGTACAAGTTCACCCGTGACGGCAAGACGCTGGTCCAGACGATCGGGACGCCGATGGTCTCGGGCAACGACGCGACGCACTTCGCGCGGCCCACCGACATTGCGTGGCTGCCGGACGGGACGTTCTTTGTCAGCGACGGCTACGTCAACACCCGCGTCGTCAAGTTCGACAAGAACGGGAAGTTCATCATGACGTGGGGCCAGAAGGGCAACCAGCCCACCGAGACGCGTCCGGGTTACATGAACACCGTCCACGCGATCGCGATCGACAAGAACCGGAAGATCTAACGTCAGCGATCGGGCGAACTCGCGCATCCAGGTGTTCGACGAGAACGGCAAGTTCCTCGACGCGTGGCCGAACGTCCGCCGGCCGTATTCCGTGCTGCTCTCTGAAGACCAGCACTTGTGGGTCGCCGACGGCATCACGCAGAAGTTCACGAAGTTCGACCTCACCGGAAAACTGCTCTACTCGTGGGGCACATTCGGCGCGTTCCCGGGCGGTTTCTGGGGCGTGCACCAGTTCCACACCGACGGCGAGGGCAACCTCTACACCGCCGATGTGCACGTCGGACGCCCGCAGAAGTTCCGACCGAAGAAGGGCGCCAACCCCGCCCACATCATCGGCCGGTACATGCGGGGCGGCACCGACTGAAGACGTGGAAAGGAGACCCATGATGCGCGCTCGACGTTGGTCATTCTCGGTGTTGTTGCTGGTGGCGCTGGCCGCCGTCATCGTCAGGCCGCAGGAGAAGGGCGGCCAGGAAGAGTTCGGGCCGTACGAGCCGGTGCCCAACTGGCCGCAGCCGCTGCCGGACGGCCCCGACGGCGTCAAGCACGACGGCTGGACGTGGGGCTCGGTCGGCGCCGTCTACGC